>CAMSWH010000003.1 GCA_947064765.1 uncultured Clostridium sp. | reverse complement strand
TACACGAGTCCAAACACTCTTTCCCTACACGACGCTCTTCCGATCTGTAAATATGTTCTGTTTTAAAGATTAAATCATAATATTAAATATAATAAATAGGGGGAAGAAATGGGAATATTTGAAATTATTTTTATTGGAATCGGACTTGCAATGGATGCATTTGCTGTTTCTGTTTGTAAAGGTTTATCAATGAAAAAGATGAATTGGAAAAAAGCAGGTATAATAGGATTATATTTTGGAGGATTTCAAGCTATAATGCCGGCAGTTGGATTCTTTTTAGGAGTTGGTTTTGAAAATAAAATAAAAAGCATAGACCATTGGATAGCTTTTATTTTACTATTTTTATTAGGTGTTAATATGATAAAAGAAGCGATAAAAGAAAATGGTGATGGAAAAGAAGAAAATGATAAAACTGATTTCAAAACAATGATTGTTTTAGCTATAGCAACAAGTATAGATGCACTAGCAGTTGGAATTACATTTGCATTTTTAAGTGTCAATATATTTTTATCCATTAGTATAATAGGTATAATAACATTTATAATTTCAGCGATAGGTGTTAAGATTGGTAATGTATTTGGAGATAAATATGAGAAGAAAGCTGAAATTGCTGGTGGAGTAATCATAATTTTAATAGGAGTAAATATTTTACTAGAACATTTAGAAATATTAATATTTTAAAGTAACGTATATAGCTACTAATGTTTTTAATAAATTGACAAATTTACTAAAATATGTTAACATAAAAAAAGAAACGCTTTTTAAATCTCATATTCCACTAGGACTTCCTGGTGTTTACGTATATACTAAAAAACAATAAGAGAGAAAAGGAGAGATTAAAAATGAAGTTAGAATTAGCTGTATGGTTTATTGGGGTGCTTACAGTTGTAGAGGTGCTTATGGGAATCACTTTTTTGGTTGAATTGTACAAAATCAATAAGTACCAAAAGTGCAAAAACCATAAAAAAGCCGGAATCATGAAAGAGCGGCTCAACTTTAATACTTGGGGATTGGCAATTCTCATGATAATTAAGGTTATGCTTGAAAATCATGTTCAAATTCCTATTGTATTTCCTCAACTGTGGTGGATAGATGTACTGCTTATGAATATGTCAATAGCGTATTTAGTGGTGAAATACATTAGGAAAAAGAAATAATTACATCTTGGTATATGAGTAAAAATGAATATGTATGTTCTGAAAGCAATAGTATGACAATCGATTGTATGAGCAAGAATGTAGAGAGTGAGCAGAAGCACATAGAAAGCAGGGAAGATGAAAGTCACCCTGCTTTTTGTAATGTAAAAAAAGAAACCCATTGCTTGATACAATGAGTTTCTGTAATATTTCCAATAATTATCTTTTTGAGAATTGTGGAGCTTTTCTAGCTTTTTTAAGACCGTATTTTTTTCTTTCTTTCATTCTTGGATCTCTTGTTAAGAATCCATTTGCTTTTAAAGCTGGTCTAAATTCTGAATTAGCTTCATTTAATGCTCTAGCTATACCATGTCTAATAGCACCTGCTTGACCTGTATAACCACCACCAACTACTTTAACTATTACATCATATTTTCCAACAGTATTTGTAACAGCGAAAGGTTGGTTAACTATAACTTTTAATATTTCTGTTCCGAAATATTCATCTAATTTTTTTCCATTAACTGTGATTTCACCTTTTCCAGGCATTAATCTTACTCTAGCGATAGATTCTTTTCTTCTACCTGTTCCTTGGAATACTATATTTTCAGATTTTTTTGCCATTTTATTTTACCTCCCAAACTTCTGGTTTTTGAGCTATATTGTCATGTTCACTACCTGCGTAAACTCTTAATTTTTTGATCATTTGTCTTCCTAATCTTGTGTGAGGAAGCATTCCCTTTACAGCTAAAAACATAGCTTTTTCAGGAGTATTGTCCATCATTACTCTAGCTGAAGTTTCTTTCATTCCGCCAATATATCCTGAATGATGTCTATAAACTTTTTGATCTAATTTATGACCTGTTAAAACAGCATCTTTACAATTTGTTACTATTACATAATCTCCAACATCTTGATTTGGTGTAAATGTTGGTTTGTGTTTTCCTCTTAATAGTTTTGCAACTTCAGTAGCAACTCTACCTAAAGATTTATCAGTTGCATCTATTATATACCATTTTCTTTCAATTTCGCCTTTTTTTGGGCTATATGTAGTATTATTCATGGTATTAATACCCTCCATTCAAATTTTAAAATAATTTATATTTTTATATTATAGTAAATATATATAACTTGTATAACTACCGGGGAGAAGTTATATAAAATTACTTATATTTACATATAATGCTTAATTATTCTAATATAAAATCCTATAAAAGTCAAGCTTTTATAGGAAATTAATTCAAAAAATAGATGTTTTTTATTAAAAAATTTACATAGTAAATTTTGGTACATTATCTAATTTCTATCTAACTTCTTCTTGTTCTTTCTCATAAAGCTCTTTAAATTTATTCATTCTTTGATTTACTAAAGTTTGATATACATCTGTACCAAGTTCAACAGCTTCTTTATAAGTAATTTCTTTTGGATTATGACTACCACCTTCAGATGGAATAAAAAATAGTATAATTTTTCCAGTTTTATTTGATGAACAAAGTACACAAGCTAAGTCGTGTCCTGGCCAAGAATGCATAATTTGATAAGAATATTTCTTCGCTTCACAAATTGATTTTACATTTTCTACTAATTCTGGACTTGTTTTTACAGGAGTATTTTGTGATGAAATTCTAAATGATATGGAATCTGTTTTATCTGGATTTTGTTCTTGTATATTTTTAAAAGTTTTATAAATAGTTTCTTTTGTGTTTTCAGCAGTAGCTGGATATTGTTGACGTACATCAACAAATAATTCTGAAAAAGGATTATCTTGAACAACTGCAAAACTAACATTACTTATGTCAAAAGATACATTTGATTCTTCAGATATATCTTCAGCAAAAGAATTAACTATAGAAGTTGCAACAGGAGGTGTAGTTCTTATAAGTAAATTTGCATCATCTTGAATTTGATTTGCACCCCATTTTTCAGTAATAGATCCAAGAAATTCAAAATTAAGATTTGGATTTTCTTTTTGAAGTTCATCTAATTTTAGGACAAGTTTAGAAAGTCCTAAAACAGAGTCTTTTCTTTTATTCATTGGAGTAGCTCCTGAGTGATCACTTGCACCTTTTGCATTTACTTTTATTAAATTACCATCTTTAGGAAATGTTATTTTTTTATTACTGTTTCTAGAAATAGAATCAAATTGAGGTATAGTTATTCTAAGAGTTTCTTCTTGATTATCTGATTTTGAATTTAAAGCTAAATCTGTTAAATCTGATATAACTTTTGCTGATGTAACAATTGAATTTTCTCCATTGATATATATTGATCCACGTAAAGGTTTTCCAATTGAATCAATAATACCAATATCTATATTTAAATCTGATAGAACTTGAGATTGCTCTATATGGGATTCAATAGCTTCTGAAATTTCATTTTCAGAGACTATTTTGTCTACTAATTTTATATTATTTAAATCTATACCATATTCAGTTAGATGAGAGAAGATATAATCTTTGTATTCTGTTACAGCTTCTTCAAAAGTGATACCATTTGAATCTTTTAAATCTTTTAATTTATCATATGGTAATTCACCACTAAGATAATAGCTTCCTAAGCAAGCTGAATGAAACCTGGTGGACTCTTCGCAAGAATATATAGCAACTGATAGATTTCCATATTGCTTTGAGCAAGATGATTTAAAAGTTTCAGCAGCTTTTAGAGCCATATAAACTCCAACTGGACCATCAAATTGTCCACCATTAGTAACAGAATCAGTATGAGAACCAATTACTAGAGTTTTATCGTTTGAACAATCACCTGTAAATTTGCCACAGATGTTTCCGAACTCTATCTATATATATTTCCATTCCAATATCTTGCATAGCTTTCATACATTTTAATTTATATTTAGCATCTTCTTCTGTATAAGCGATACGATTTACTGGTTCATGATTATCAAAATCAAAAAAATCATTAATATTTATAGTTTGCATAATAACCTCCGATATTAATATAGCTATATTAATATCACAAAAGTCGAGATTTTTCAATTAAAATTGTAGAATTAGTAGTATATAAAATATAATGTATTTACAAAAAATCTTATATTTAGAATTAAAAAATAAGTATAAAAATATAATAAAAGTATTGCAAAATAATATTTTTATGATAGAATATAGCAAAAAGATGTTTGGGAGGAACAAAAGATGTTTGCATATATAAAAGGAACATTAGAAGAAAAATCAAGTAATTATGTTGTTATAGACGTAGGAGGAATTGGATATCAAATTTTTATGTCAAATATTTCCATAAATGAAATTGGAGAAATAGGAAAAAATGTTAAAGTACATACCTATTATTATGTGAGAGAAGATAATATTAGTTTATATGGATTTTTAACAAAAGAAGAATTAAAGATGTTTGAGCTTTTATTATCTGTTAGTGGTATAGGAGCAAAATCTGCAATAGCAATGCTTTCTAATATAACTCCATCTAGTTTTGCATTTGCAGTAGTTTCAAATGATATTGCAAAACTAAAAAAAGTTCCAGGAATTGGACCAAAAACAGCTCAAAGAATAGTGTTAGAATTACAAGATAAATTAAAAGCAGAACAAGAGCTTGCAAAAGTAGATGATGAACAAATAGATATACAAGATAATAATGATGAAAATATTTCTGAGGCAATAGCAGCACTTCAAATATTAGGGTATAATAAAAAAGAAATTGATAAAGTATTTGAAAATATGGATAAAACAGATTTATCAGTTGAAGATTTAATAAAAAAAGGATTATCATTGCTTGCAAGATAGAAAAAATGAAATTAGATAACATATATTTTAAGTCATATAAATTGTATTATTTATAAAATAGAGGATAGAAATTATATCATTTATAAAATCAAAGATAATAATTAATATAAATTATTGTAAAAGTTTTTAGAAAGGAATAGTAAAATGGACTTAAATCAACCACTAGCATATAGAATGAGACCAAAATCTCTAGAAGAATTTGTTGGACAAGAGCATGTTGTTGGACAAGATAAATTATTATATAGAACTATAAAAGCAGATAGATTATCAAGTCTTATTTTATGGGGACCTCCAGGATGTGGGAAAACTTCACTTGCAAAAGTTATTAGTGAAACAACAAAATATAAATTTACTAAAATAAATGCAGTAACATCAGGAGTTGGAGATATAAAAAAAGCTGTTGAAGAGGCAGAAAATCCATTATTAAATCCAAGTGGAAAATGCATATTATTTATAGACGAGATACATAGATTTAATAAACTTCAGCAAGATGCGCTACTTCCTTTTGTAGAAGATGGAACAGTAATTTTAATAGGAGCAACTACAGAGAATCCTTATTTTGAAGTAAACAAAGCTTTAATATCAAGATCAATGGTTATAAAATTAGAGCCACTTCAAAAAAAAGATATATTAAAGGTTTTAAAAAATGCAATTACGAATAAAGAAGGATTAGGAAATTATAATATAAAAATTTCAGATGAAACACTAGATACTATTGCAGAAGTTTCTGGTGGAGATGTTAGAACAGCATTGAATGGATTAGAAGTTGCTGTTTTGACAACTAAAATGAATTCAGATGGAGTTATAGAAATAACAAATGAAATAGCAAGTCAAAGTTTAAATAAAAGAAAAGCAATGTTTGATAAAACTGGTGATAGTCATTATGATAATATTAGTGCTTTTATAAAGTCTATGAGAGGTAGTGATCCAGATGCTACAGTATTTTATTTAGCAAGAGCTATTAATGGTGGAGAAGATCCAGTATTTTTAGCAAGAAGAATAGTAATTGCTGCAGCAGAAGATGTTGGATTAGCAAATCCAAATGCTTTAGTAATAGCAACGTCTGCAATGCAAGCAGTAGCAATGGTAGGAATGCCAGAAGCCAGAATTATATTATCAGAAGCGGCTGTATATGTTGCAACTTCTAAAAAGTCTAATGCTACATATAATGCAATAAATAGTGCAATAGTAGATGTTTCAAGTAAGGATACAGGAACAATACCAATGCATATAAGAAATGCGCCAGCTGAGGGAATGGAACAATTTGGATATGGTGAAGGATATAAATATCCTCATGATTATCCAGGTCATTGGGTAGAACAACAATATTTGCCAGATAAAATGCTTGGAACAAAGTATTTTATTAAAGATGAAAATATAGAATAGTAGACATGGGGACGTAGATGTTGTATAAATTATTTTTGATTAAAAGTTAAAAATTTAAGATCAAATTAATTTATACAACATCTACGTCCCCATGTCTACGAAATATATTTATTATAAATGTTTATTTTTATAAAAATTGAATAATTAATTTTAAAAAGTCAAAAATACTCTTATGAAAAAGAGTATTTTTTTATGTATAATTGCTGGATTTTTTGCAGGAATGATTAGTGGATTTTTTGGAGCAGGTGGAGGGCTTATTCTTGTTCCATTTATGACTTTTTTATTAAAAGAAAATGAAGTAACTGCTAGAGCTACTACAATAATGTGTATTTTTTTTATGGTTTTAACCAGTAGTTTTTTTTATTTTAAAGAAAATTCTATTGATTGGTGGATTGCAGGAAAGTGTGCAATTGGCGGAGTTATAGGCGGATATATTGGATCAAAGTTACTTATAAATTTAAACAAAAATATTTTAAGAATATTATTTGTTATTTTTTTAATTTATGCTGGAATAAAAATGATTATTTAAAAAATAGAAAATTAAGTTTATAAAGAAGTTTGTAAATATAATAAAAAAGTTATCTTAATTTAAAAATTAAAAAGAATTTGATATATTATGTGAAAACTATAATATTAAATTTTAGGTAAAATTTAACTATGATAAAGAGGGAATATGAAAGAGATTTTAATCGGGACCCTTTCTGGAACTGTTGCAGCTTTAGGAATGGGAGGAGGAACAATATTAATTTTATTATTGGGAATAT
Source organism: uncultured Clostridium sp. (assembly GCA_947064765.1). GTDB lineage: Bacteria > Bacillota > Clostridia > TANB77 > CAG-508 > Scatovivens. The sequence goes on along the minus strand of CAMSWH010000003.1, from coordinate 72,220 downwards.
TTACAAGTATGGATCAACATTTAATTCAAGGAACTAATCTTATATTTTTTATTCCTACGTCAATAACAGCAATTTGTATGAATGTAAAAAATAAAACGATAAATTATAAGATGTCATTTATTATAATTATAGCAGGAATTATAGGAGCTATTTTAGGAAGCAAACTTTCTTTTAAAATAGATAATTCTTCGCTAAAAAAATATTTTGGAATTTTTTTACTTTGTATAGCAATTTTTGAAATTTATTCATTTTTTAAGAAGTATATATTAAAGAAAAAAGAAGATAATAAAATTAGATAGTATTAAAAGAAGATTTTTATATTTTATATAAAAGTGCTTTACACTTCTTATAAAATAAAGGCTTTAGTGATATTTATACATCAATTTTACAAAGTAAAATTGGTACGTGAACAAATTTACTGAAAAAATCTTTAATTTTTCAGATTTGTTCTTTAATAATAAATAGTTTTGCAAGAATGGATTTTAGTAAACTAAAGTCTTCTTTTAGTAATAAAAAAGAAAGGTGGTATAAATTATGAATTTTGTAAAAGGTATTATGGTAGGAACTTTAATTACTGCTGGAACAATGATGATGTATTCAGAAGGTGTAGATGAAAATAAAAAGAAAATGATGAAAAAAGGAAAACAAATAGCTAAAAGAATTAAAATGTCAGTATAAAGAAATAAGCGAAGTTTTATAGCAAAACTTCGCTTTTATCAATCTGAAATCATTTTAGTTGTTAAAATAGCAACTTCTAATTCTTTAGTAGGAAAACTATTTTTTAGAGTTTTTCTACTAATAAAAAGATTTAGAAGATTTTATTAAATTGTATAGAAAATTATTCTTCGCAACCGCAAGATTCTTCTTTTTCTTCTTCATCATATCTTTTTTTATGATCTGGCATCATATCTTTATCACAGTATAAATCAACACCTTTTAAGCATTTTCCTTCATGATCACATACTTTGCATATTTTGATGTGTTTTACTCTGTTTACCCATATTTCTATAGCATAAGATTTGTTTGGGCAAAGTGGACCAAAAACAAATTCACCTTCTTTATCTGTGAAAGTGTGAGAAACTGGTTTTCTCTCATCTTTACAAACTTCTACTAATTTTACAACGGCATCACAAACTGGATCACCATGACAATCTCTTATAATTCCATAAACAACATTTCTATCATCTTCTGGTAATCTTAAATCTAAGTCAAATTGTTTTCCTTTTTCTATAACACCATCAACATCAACGATAACTTTTTTTTCAAATTCCATAATATTTTATCCTTTCAAAATTATTTAAACAATAATTATTGTCATAATAAAGTTTATGATTTTTATTTGAAAATGGTTATTTATTTCTTAATATTTACAAAAATATAAAATAGGTGTATATTTATAATCTAAGAATTATAGTTTAAATAGGTAAATATTTATAACAAAACTAAATTATAATGAATAGGATAATTTTGGAAGGAGTATACTATGGAAATTGAGTTTTTAAGAAAAGAGTATCCAAAATTTTTATATAATAATTATAAAATATTTGAAGATGAGAATAAAATTTATATAGAATATGAATTTGAAATTGAAAAATTGTCAAAGTTTAATCCTAAAGTAGAAATTTTAAAAAAGAATTTTAAATTTAAAGATATAAATTCTGATACTGTAAAAAATATTGTTTTTAGCATGGGAATGGTAGAAGCAATTAGTTACTTTAAAGCAACATGCTCTCCACAATTTTTTATAAAATGTGGAAAATTAAATAATTTTCAAGAAGCTTGGTTTAAAAAATTATTTTATGTTGGTCTTGGAGAATTTAGATATATTAATAATATCAATATATCTAATGAAGATTGGATAGAATTTATTTCTGAAGGTGAAGAAATTAAAGTGTCAGATTCAAAAGATGATCTAAGAGGAATAATTATTCCTGTTGGTGGTGGTAAAGATTCTAATGTTACTTTAGAATTGTTAAAAGATTATAAAAAAGATTCTCTTGCCTTTCGTATAGGAAGTAATAGTGTATCAGAAGGATGTGCAAAAGTAGCCGGTTTTAGTAATGAAGAAATAATTGAAGTAAAAAGAACTATAGATAAAAATTTATTAGATTTAAATGGTAAGGGATTTTTAAATGGTCACACACCATTTTCTGCAATTGTTGCGTTTCTAACTTACTTATGTTCATATTTATTAGGAAAAAAATATATAGCATTATCAAATGAGGATAGTGCAAATGAAACTAATGTAGAAGGTGAGAATATAAATCATCAATATTCGAAAACTATTGAGTTTGAAAATGATTTTAGGGAATATGGACAAAAAGTTTTAAAAACTAATGTGGAATATTTTAGTATGTTAAGACCTATAAGTGAACTACAAATTGCAATGTTATTTTCTAATATAGAAGAGTATCATCAAGTATTTAAAAGTTGCAATGTTGGAAGTAAATCAGTGCCTTGGAAATGGTGCTGTAATTGTCCAAAGTGTTTGTTTGTATATACAATTTTAAGTCCATTTTTATATAAAGAAAAACTTGTAAATATTTTTGGAGAAGATTTATTTGAAAGAGAAGATTTATTAAAAACATTTATAGAGCTTTGTGGATATGGGGAAACTAAACCATTCGAATGTGTAGGAACCTATAGTGAAATTAGATTTGCTATAACTGAAACAATAAAAAAATGTAATAGAGAATTACCATTTTTATTAGAATATTACAAAAACAATTTTGAATTATCTACAGAAAATTTATTAACATATTATAATGATAATAATAATATTCCAAAAGAATTTGAAGATATATTAAAAAATAAATTAAAAACTTTAATAAAATAGATATTTTTGAAAAATATTAATTACTATAAAACTATTAAATTAAATAAATACTTTTCTGGTATTTTATAAAATTATATTTTAATTTTATTATTGTTAAAAATAGAAGGAGAATAGATGTTAGAAAAATTATTAAACTATTTAGAAAATAAAAATATAGTTATTTTAGGATTTGGAATGGAAGGGGAATCTAGTTATAGATTTTTAAGAAATAATTTTCCAGATAAAAAAATATTTATAGCTGATAAAAAAATAGATTTATTAGATAACAAACCAGAATTAATGGAAGATATTAATTTAGAAGTATCAGTGCGGGGAAAATTATTTAAATGGAATTGAAGAATATGATCTAATTCTAAAAGCTCCAGGAATTTCATTAAAAGATATAGACATTTCAAAATTTGAAGATAAAATTACAAGTCAGTTAGAATTGTTTTTAGAGTATGTTCCTATATTTACAATAGGGATAACAGGAACTAAGGGGAAAAGTACAACAACATCTTTAATGTATAAAATATTAATAGATCAGCAAAAAGATGCTTTTCTTTTAGGAAATATAGGTGAACCAATTTTTAATGATATAGAAAGCTTTACAAAAGATAGTATAGGAGTTATAGAACTTTCATCACATGCACTAGAGTTTGTAAAAAAATCTACGAATATTGGAATAATTTTAGATATTTTTGAGGAGCATTTAGACCATTATAAATCTTTAGAAAAATATATAGAAGCAAAATATAATTTAGCTAAATATCAAAAAAGTAGTGATTACTTAATTTATAATTTTGATAATGAATTTATGAGAAAATATAATTTTAATTATAAACCAAATGATTATGCAGTTTCTTTTACTCAAAAACCTAATACAAAAAATAGTGTATTTTTAGAAAATAATTTCATATATTGTAATAGTAAAAAAGTTATGGATATTAATGAAAAGATAAATCTTAAAGGTGAACACAATATTAACAATATAATGTTTATTTTTGCAGTGTGTGATATTTTAAATTTAGATATGGATAAAACTGTAGATACAATAAAGACCTTCAAACCATTAGAACATAGAATGGAGTTTGTGGGAAATTTTGATGGTATAGATTATTATAATAATTCAATTGCAACGATACCAGAAGCAACTATAAGTGATATGAAAGCTATAAAAAATATTAATACAATTATTGTAGGTGGTAAAGATAGAGGAGTTAATCTTCAAGAATTAATAAATGCTTTAAAAGATAGTAGTATTGAAAATATTATATGTCTTCCAAAAACAGGGGAATATATTAGGGATGGATTAATAGATTCTGATAAAAATATACAATTTACAAATGAACTAGAAGAGGCTGTAAAGATTGCTAAAGAAGTAACTAAAAAGGGAATGGTATGCTTGCTTTCTCCAGCGGCATCTAGTTATGGATATTTTAAAAATTTTGAAGAAAGAGGTAATTTATTTAAAAAGTATGTATCTTCTAATAACTAATTAACATAAATTTAAAGAAGTTACAAATAATAAGTTTACTAATATAACACTATAAAAAGCCAATATTTTTAAATAAAATATAACAAAAGTTGTAAAAAAGATAAAAAATATCCAATTTTATGTAGACAAAGGTTAAAAAATGTGTTATACTATAAGTGTTTTAGGGAAAAAACGGAAAATAGATAAAACATTATATGAAATACAGTAGATAAATTTTAAGGAGGAACGAAAATTGAATACAAATTATTCAGAAAATAATCACTTAGTATTAGTAGGAAAGGTAGTAAGTGATAAGAGTTACAGTCATGAAATTTATGGAGAAAAATTTTATGTTTTTAATTTAGAGGTTATTAGACTAAGTTCAACTGTTGATATTATTCCAATTACAATATCTGAAAGATTATTAACAGAACTAAATTTAAAAGTAGGAAAAAAAGTAAAAGTTGAGGGACAATTTAGATCTTATAACAACTATGAGAACGAAAGAAACAGATTAATTTTAACTGTTTTTGCAAAAGAAATAACTGAAGCAGAAGAAGTAGAAGACGAAAAAGATGAACTTACAAATGAAGTTGTTTTGATAGGTTATATTTGTAAAAAGCCTATTTATAGACAAACACCATTTGGAAGAGAAATTGCAGATGTTTTATTAGCAGTAAATAGAGCTTATAACAAATCAGATTACATACCAAGTATAGCTTGGGGAAGAAATGCAAGATTTTGTCAAAATATGGAAGTTGGAACAGAAGTAAAAATAACAGGTAGAGTTCAATCAAGAAATTATGAGAAAAAATTTGAAGATGGAACTGTTGAAACAAGAGTTGCTTATGAAGTTTCAATTGCAAGTATGGAAATTGCAAATAAAGAAGAAAATGAAAGTGAAGAAAAGGTTGAAGCAGAAGTTGTTTAATAATTTTTGTATATAAATTAAATTTATATAGATTTTAGCAAATTATATAACGTTCATGTGCTAACTTTAGGTTGGTATATGGACGTTTTCTTTTTTGATATAGATGCAGGGACGAAGGTTTTAGACAAAAACTGCGTCCCCATGTCTAAAACGATATTGACAATACTTATTTTTTGAATATAATAGGTAGAGATAGTTAAAACTATACAAAAGATTAGAATTCTAAGAAAACAGAGAAATTTTGAGGTGGAAAAATTGGATATAATAATTTCAATTATAAAATTACTTGGTGGAGTAGCATTACTGATTTATGGCATGAGAATATTAAGTACAAATTTAAAAATGATATCAGGAGGAAAACTAGAAAAATTTTTAATATCAGCTACAGATAATGTATTTAAAGGATTATTAACAGGAATATTAATTACAGTAGCAACACAAAGCTCAGCTGCAACAACTGTACTTGTAGTTGGACTTGTTAATTCTGAAATTTTAAAATTAAAAAATGCAATACCAATAATAATGGGAGCTAATATTGGAACTACTATAACATCACAAATTTTAAGACTTACAAGTTTAGATAATGGAAGCTTTATATCATTATTTACTCCAGAAGTAATAGCACCAATACTTATTTTAGTTGGAGTTTTTTTTATAGAACTTGCTAAAAATAGAAAAATGAAAAATATTGGTGAAATGATAATGGGAATAGGACTATTATTTACAGGAATGATAACAATGATTGAAATTGCTAGTGGATTTAGTGATTTACCTATATTATCACAAATATTATCAAAATTATCTAATCCTATATTAGGAGTTTTAGCAGGTGCACTAATTACGGTTTTACTTCAAAGTTCAGCAGCTACAGTAGGTCTATTGCAAGCGATATCTACTACTGGAATAATAACTTATTCTACAACTATTCCAATTATATTAGGTCAAAATATTGGAACTTGTTTTACATCAATATGTGCAAGTATTAGTGGAACTAAAAATGCCAAAAGAGCTGCGGCAGTACATTTATATTTTAATTTAATAGGAACAATAATATTTTTAATATTTATATACACATATCAATTTTTTATAGGATTTACATTCTGGGAGGATACTATAGAAATGGGACAAATAGCTAACTTTCATACAATATTTAATGTAGTATCAACAATAATATTATTACCATGCATTAATTTAATTGAGAAATTAACTCTAATTACTATTAAAGATGAAAAGGTTAAAGATGATGAGGATGATAGTAATTATTTATCAGTATTAAATATGTTAGATGATAGAATATTAAAAATGCCTAAAATGGCTATTACAAATAGTACAAGTGTTATAGAAAAGATGGGAGAGATAGCAGAAAAAAATTTTAGAAAATCTAATATTTTGCTAAAAGAATTTGAAACTAAAAAGTTAGATAAAATTTTAGAAAGAGAAAATTCAATAGATAAATTAGAAGAAAAAGTTACAGAATTTTTAATTAAACTTGGAAGTCTTGACATATCTGATAAGGAAAGTGTAATCATATCAACTTTACTGAAAATGGAATCTGAATTTGAAAAAATTGGAGATTACGGATATAAATTTTCTAAAATAGTAGAGAACATGAATGAAAAAAATATTAAAATTTCTGATACCGCATATAGAGAATTTGAATTAATATATGATATTACAGAAGATGCACTTTTAAGTACTATAAAAGCATATAAGGAAAAAAAGATAAAATATGTTGTAGAAATTGAAGCTTTAAAAGAGTTTTCAGAAATTAAAAGAGAAGAATATAAAAATGCCCATATAGAAAGATTAAAAGAAGGAAAATGTAATGTAGAAAGTGGAATTGCATTTTTAGAACTTTTAATTATATGTGAAAAAATTATAGATCATTGTTCAAATATATCTGTATTAACATTAAATTATATGACAAATGAAAATTTTGTTACAAAACAAGATTTTTTTAAAAGAATATATGAGACTGAAAGTCAACTTTTAAAAAATAAATTAAATGAATGTAATGAAAAATATGCTATTTAAAATTTTAGTATTAGACAACCATATCAGAATCAAGATTTTATAGCAGTTTGTACTACGTATAAAATTTTGATTCTGAATTTTTTATGCTATAGGTATATATTTTTTTATTATTATTTGATATAATCCAAATAAATTTATAATAAACAGAGGAGTTTTACATGAAAAACGAAGAAGAGATAGAAAAAGTAGAATCAGAAGTTAAGTCAGAAAATCTAGAAAAAGAAACTTCTGAAAATACAGAAGATAAAAATTTAAACCAATTAGTAAAAACTAAAAAAATAAAAAATATTGTTTTTCATATTGTTGCTCTTATATGCATTGCATTATTTTGTGCAGCAATATCACCAAAAACATTACAAAATGATACATATTATACAGTAACAATAGGAGAATATATATATAATAATGGAATATCAGATTTAACTACAGATTTGTATTCTTGGCATGAACTACCATATACTTATCCACATTGGCTTTATGATTTAGGAATGTTTTTAATATATAATGCATTTGGACAACCTGGTATTTATGCATCAACAATGATTTTTACTGCATTACTTGGTTTCTCAATATATTTGTTAAGTAATAAAAAGTCAAAAAATAAAGTGGTATCATTAATAATAACTATATTTTCAATATATTTAATGAAATCATTTATTGCAGCTAGAGCACAACTTGTAACATTTATTTTATTTGTTTTAGCAGTATATTTTATAGAAAAATTTTTAGAAACAAAGAAAAAAAGATATGGATTAATGCTTATATTGATACCATTATTAATTGCAAATTTACATTGTGCAGTATTTCCATTTTATTTTGTTTTATTCTTACCTTATATAGGAGAATATGTTTGTGTAGTATTAGATGAAAAAGATTTAGACTTAAGATTTGTTTCGTTAATAACTAAAATAAAGAAAAAACTTTCTAAAAAAGATGAAGCAAAAGAAAAGTGTGATAATAAAATAGAAAAAATTAAATTAGCAATATTAAAAAGAACAAAAAAAAGAGAGCTTTTAAGAGAAAACCCATATAAAATAAAAACAGAAAAAAATCATGTTATATTATTACTTATTGCGATAATGGCAATAGCTGTTTTTACAGGGTTCTTAAATCCAGCAGGAGATGGTGCATTTACTTATTTGTATAAAACAATGCAAGGAAATACGACTCAGTCAATTAATGAACATTTGCCACTTACATTAATTGAAAATGAAGAATTTGCAGTTGCTATTATAGTGTTTTTAATGATTTTGATATTTACAGATACAAAAATAAAATTATCAGATTTATTTATGCTTGCAGGTATAACATTTTTAGCGTTTAAATCAAGAAGACAAGTATCTATGTTTGCAATTTTTTGTGGACCAATACTTGCAAATTTAATAGGTCAAATGGTTGAAAAATATGATAAAGAGAACTTTAAAAAATTAGAAAACTTTATATCAGGATGGTTTGGGGCAACAGTTATAATTTGTTTATTTATAATACTTTCTACTAATATTGTGAAACCACATTTTAGAAGTGATTATATAGATGAATCAACATATCCAGTAGCTGCATCAGATTGGATATTAAGCAATTTAGATGTAAAAAATATAAAATTATATAATGAATATAATTATGGAAGTTATTTATTATTTAGAGGGATACCAGTATTTATTGATTCAAGATGTGATTTGTATTCACCAGAGTTTAATGAAGATAAAGAAAATGGTATAGATGGTAGAGACATTTTTTCAGATGCATTAAATATAGCAGGAATAGCAGTTGATTATAAAACAAAATTTGAAGAATATGGAGTAACACACATAATACTATATGAAAATTCAAAACTTGCTATGATATTAGAAGATGATGCTAATTATAGAAGGATTTATAGTGAAGGTAATTTTAAAATTTTTGAGAAATTAGATGTTGCTAAAGATTGAAATTACAATTAATTGGGGGGATAAATTTGAAAAATAAAATAGTTAGAAGTTTGATTATTATTATAACTATATTAATTGTAATAGATCAAGTAAGTAAATTTTTAATTATATTTTTTGTTCCAGAAGGAATAGGAAATGATTATTTAAAAATTGAAACAGTGAAAAATACAGGTATGGCATTTGGATTTAATGAAGGAAATATTAGAAATATATTTTTAACGATTTTTGTTTTAGCAATAGTTATCAACTTTATAAAGAATCAATTAGAAAGACTTGATAAAAAAACAATAATATCATTGTCATTAGTTTTAGCAGGAGGAATTAGTAATTTAATTGATAGATTTTTTAGAGGTGGAGTTTTAGATTTTATAAAAATATATAAACTTCCAACTTTCAACATAGCTGATTTATATGTACTAATTGGATGGATTCTATTAATAATATTTTTAATAGATTTTTCAAAGAAAAAATAGGGGTGTATAATTTGCGAAATACAGTTAGAATATTAGGTGTAGACATAGATAATATTAATATTGAAGAAGCAGGAGAAATAACTAAAAATTTAATAGAAGAAAGTAACAAGTCTTGCAAAATTGTGGTGGCTCCAAATACAGAATTTATAATGATAGCTCAAAAGGATGAAGAGTTTTATAAAATATTGAAAAGTGCAGAGCTTGCAACTCCAGATAGCGTTGGTGTAATGTTAGGTGGAAAATTTCAAAACAAACCTTTTAAACAAAGAATACCAGGTCAAGAATACTTTAGAAAAGTTTTAGAGGTTGGAGAAAAAGAGAATTGGACTTTTTATTTACTTGGAGGTAGAGGAGAAGTTCCAAAACTTGCAACTGAGAATTTAAAGAAAATTTATCCAAATATAAAAATTGTAGGGTATCATGAAGGTTTTTTTGAAGAAGATGGTGAAGAAAAAGTAATACAGGAAATAAATAATTTAAAACCAAATGTATTATTTGTTGCAATGGGAGCACCAATTCAAGAAAAATGGATTTCAAAGCATAAAAATGAATTAAAAGTAGATATTGCAGCAGGTCAAGGTGGTACATTTGATTATGAAGCTGGAAAAATAAAAAGAGCGCCTAAAATAGTTCAAAAATTATGTATAGAATGGCTGTGGAGATTGATGTTAGAACCTTCAAGAATTTTTAGGATGATTGTACTACCAATTTATTTATTAAAAATTACTTTTGTAAAAGATATAACAAAAGGAAAATTTAGCAAATAGGGGAAAGATATTGGAAAAAAAAGATTATAAAATAAATGAAGAATTAGTAGGTATGAGGTTAGACAAAGCAGTAAGTATGAAAGATAATACTCTTTCTAGAGCGAGCGTACAGAGACTAATTGATGAAGAAAATATTTTAGTAAATGGAAAAAGTAGCAAAGCTTCATATAAATTAAATTTTAATGATATAGTAACTATAAATAAAGAAGAACCTAAAGAGGTTGAAATCGAACCACAGGATATTCCATTGGATATAATATATGAAGATAACGATATATTAGTAGTAAATAAGCAAAAAGGGTTAGTTGTGCATCCAGGAAATGGAAATCCAGATGGAACATTAGTTAATGCTATTATGAATAAATGCAAAGATAGTTTATCTGGAATTGGAGGAGAAATTAGACCTGGAATTGTACATAGAATAGATAAAGATACATCAGGACTTTTAATCATTGCTAAAAATGATAGAGCTCATGTAAATATGAGTGAGCAAATAAAAGATCATAAAGTTAAGAAGACATATATTACTTTAGTAAGAGGAAAAGTAAAAGAAAATGAAGCAACTATAGATATGCCAATAGGAAGAAGTACAAAAGATAGAACAAAAATGGCTGTATCAAAAAGTGGAAAAAATGCAATAACGCATATAAAGGTTATTGAAAGATTTAAAGAATATACATTATTAGAAGTAAATATTGAAACAGGAAGGACACATCAAATAAGAGTTCATTTGTCTCAAATAGGATACCCAATAGTTGGAGATTATGTCTATTCAAATGGAAAAAATCCATTTGGTGTAGAGGGGCAAATGTTACATAGTGAAAAACTAGAATTTAAGCATCCAATTACTGATAAAGAAATGAAGTTAGAGGCAAAATTGCCAGAATATTTTGAAAAAGTATTAGAGGAGCTAAGAAAGGAAAATAAAGGTAACTAATGGAAGAAATAAGGCTACAAAAGTATTTAGCTCAAACAGGAATAGCCTCTCGTAGAAAATGTGAAGAATTAATAGAAGATGGCAAAATAACAGTAAATGGGGAAGTAGCAGAGCTTGGAAAAAAGGTAAATCCAGAAAAAGACAAAATAGAATATTTAGGAAAAATAGTAAAATTAGAGAAGAAAGATTATACTTATATATTGCTGAATAAGCCTATTGGAGTAGTTACAACAGCTAATGATCAATTTGATAGACAAACAGTACTTGATTTAATAAAAACAGATAAAAGAATTGTTCCAGTAGGAAGATTAGATATGTATACATCAGGAGCATTAATTTTAACAGATGATGGAGATTTTATATATAAAGTAACACATCCAAAGCATGAAATAACAAAAACTTATACAGTAACAGTGATTGGAATAGTCACAGATGAAGATATAAAAAAATTGCAATCTGGTGTTGAAATTGATGGGGAATATGTTACTAAACCAGCGAGAGCTAGAATTTTAAAGATAGATAATGACAAAAAAATATCAAGAGTTGAAATTATAATACATGAAGGAAAAAATAGACAAGTTAGAAAAATGTGTGAAGCGTTAGGTAAAAAAGTAATTGCACTTCATAGAGCAAAAATAGGCAACATTGGAGTAAAAGATTTAAAAATAGGAACTTGGAGATATTTAAGAAAAGAAGAAATAAATAAATTAATTTAATAGACATGGGGACGTAGTTTTTGTCTAAATTATTTTAGATTAAAACTGAAATTAAAAAATCAAATTAGTTTAGACAAAAACTACGTCCCCATGTCTAAAGAAAATACGAAAGAGGGAAAAAAATGGAATATCAAAAATTTATTCCAGAAGGATGGTTAGACACAAAAGATGAATTAGATAAGAGTTTAATTCAAACAGCATTTTCAGATGGACAAATACTACAAGGAATAGTAAATAATTGTGATTCAGATTTTAATTTACATATAGACTTAGGTAATAACATAAAAGGAATAATTCCAAGAAATGAATTAGAAGCTATAAATGTAGATGAATTTGGATTCTGCAATCCTAGTATTTGTAAAAACAAGGTTAATAATTTTGTTCAATTTAAGGTAAAGGAAATAAATGATATTAATAATAATGTTATCCTTTCAAGAAAAAGTGTTCAACAAGAAGCACTAAATTGGTTAAAAACTAGTTTACAGTCAGGTATGGTAGTAAATGGAATAGTTAAAAATATAAGAAAATTTGGTGCTTTTGTAGAAATAGGTGGAGGAATAGTCGGATTACTTCATATAGAAGATATTTCAGTTTCAAGAATAAAATCACCAGAAGAAAGATTTAGTATTGGACAAAAAATTAATGTTATGATAAAATCTATTGACAAAGAAAACAATAAAGTTGTTTTATCATATAAAGAATTACTTGGAGATTGGGAAGAGAATATAAAAGAATACAATGAAAAAACGGTTGTTGAAGGAACAGTAAAAGAAACAGATAAATATAAAAACGGTATTTTTATTGAACTTAAGCCTAATTTAGTCGGTTTAGCAGAATATAAAGAGGGACTAGAATATGGACAAAGAGTAAATGTTTATATAAAGAAAATTATAAAAGATAGAAAAAAAATTAAACTTTTAATTATTTAAGGAGGTTTTAGAAAATGGTAGATGATGAACAAATAAAAACTACCGTTTCTCCATTCGCTATTAGAGAAGGAGAAATAAAGACATTTGATGGGAAGGATGGATATGTATCTATTAATCAGATTATCCACAAAATTAATTTAGGACATATATCAGATGTACATTTCAAGATACTAGATTTAGTAAATGAATTTGAATTTTTAACTTCAAGACAAATTTATCAAATGCTTGTATACAGAGGAGTTGAAATAAAATCTCAAGACAAATTAAATACTAAGTTAGATCAATTAGTTAAAACAAAAATTTTAACAAGATATTATTTTACTTCAGAAGAAGGAAAAGGTATATATAGAGTTTATTGTATGGAAAAAATGGGTAAGTATTTACTAAATTCCAAAGAAGTAGAGTGTAAATGGCAACCTACAGATAATACAAAACCAGTAGCTCTAATAAAAAAGAGATTGGCAGGAAATCAAGTTATTGTTGCTTATATGAGAAAGGCAAAAAACTTTGATTCATATAAAGTTAAACCAAATATAACTGCAAAAATGGCAGGAAAATCATTTAAATGTCATGGAGAAGTTAAGATTTCTAAAGCAGGAAAATCATTAAGCTTAATTTTTGAATGTGTTAGAAGAGAAGAAGAGTGGCAAACAAAATTTGTAGAAAGAATGAGATTATATAAAGATTTTTTAGAGAATTTTGTTCAATTTGATTCTGGATATGAAGCAAGACCACAACTTATTTTAGTTTGTGAAGATGACAAGCATATGGTAGAAACATTTAAAGAAATTATAAAAAATGATTTAGATTTAGGGAAAATTAAAGTTTACTTTACTACAGATTTAAAACAAAATGCAGGTTCATTAGAAAAATCATTAACTGAATTTACAAAAAGTGAGTCAACAGGAAAATTTGTAGCTAAAAATGTAGAATTTAAAATATTAGAATAAAATCTAATATTTTTATATAAAATATTAACTATTATATAAAAAAGAAATTATATATATTAAAACGAAGTGATGCGTAACCTTGGAAGCTTTAAAAAAAGCGATTAGTAGATAGCGAATGATAATATATATAATTTCTTTTTATTTAATAGGAAAGTCCTTTGAACTTTCCTATTAAATAAAGGCTTACGCCAATATTTGCACACAAATTTATTTCATAAATTTGGTGCTTCGAACAATGACGTGGACAATTCAGTATAGTTTTGTCTTTTACAGATTATATATTGTCCACTATTGTTCTTTGAATATATAATTTATATGATATTATTATTTTTACTCTTTTATTAATTTCCTAATTGTTTCATATAAATAAGGTTTGTATTCTTCAATAGGAAGAGGCTCATCATACAAAATAGAATTAAAACAAGTAGAACTCACAAGTTCTATAATCATAAATAAAGTAACATCAGGATTTTTTAATTTTATATTATTATCTTTAATACCTTTTAAAAATAAATTATGAATTCCATCTTCTTCATTTTCAGTTTCTGCATATATTTTTTTTACAGTCTGACTATAAATTCCCCAAGATAAATTTTTAGATATAAATTTTAATAAAATAGGGTTCTTTTTTAATTCATCTATAACATAATTTACTATAGAAATAATTTGATCAGGTAAATTATTAATATTATCTTTTCTTAGATTTGTTAAAGCATCAGAGAAAAGTTTATGTGATTTTTTTGCAATTAAAATGTCTCTTATTTCATATTTATCTTTAAAATATAAATAAAAAGTACCCTTTCCAACATCAGCATTATCAACTATTTCTTGAATAGAAGTATCTTTAATACCTTTTTCAGTAAATAATTTAAAGGCAGTATTTAATAATCTTGATTCTTTATTTTCAGTTTTATTATTTTTCATATTATAATTCCTTTCAGAGATTTATTAAGATAACGCTAAATATTAAGTTTAAATAGAATAAAATAATATTCATTTTTATTATCCTCTAAAATTATTATGTCATAAAAATGACTATTAGTCAATAAAATATTAAAAAAGTATTGACTAATAGTCAGAATGAGAGTATAATATCTAAAGTGACCAATAGTCATAAAATTCAAAGGAGGTAACAAATGGAAAAGTTTGGTGAAATTATATGCAAATATAGAAAAATAATTTTAATAATAGCTTTAATATTACTAATTCCATCTATAATAGGAATTAAATTAACTAGAATAAACTATGATATATTGGTATATTTGCCAGATGACATAGAAACTATTAAGGGTGAGAATATATTGTCTGAAGAGTTTAATATGGGGGCATTCTCAATTATAATCTTAGATAATATGCCTACAAAAGAGATTTTAAAATTAGAAGATGAAATTAAAAAAATAGACAATGTAGAAATGGTAGGGAGTATAGCAGATGTTTTAGGAACTAGTATACCAATAGAAATGTTACCAGATGATATAAAAGATATAGCGTATAAAGAGAATTCTACAATAATGATGGCAACTTTTAAAGAAGCAATATCTTCTGATGAGACATTAAAAACAATAGAAACTTTAAGAGAAATTACAGATGAGAGATGCAAGATAAGTGGTATGTCAGCAGTTGTTTTAGATACAAGAGATTTATCTAATTCAGAAGTAGTAATTTATGTTGTTATATCTGTTATATTCTGTTTTGCAATTTTGCAAATAGCATTAGATTCATATTTAGCGCCACTCTTATTGCTTTTAAATATAGGAATAGCAATTCTTTATAATATGGGAAGTAATATATTACTTGGAGAAACATCTTATATAACAAAAGCAATTAGTGCAGTTTTACAATTAGGTGTTACAATGGATTTTGCAATTTTCTTATATCATAGTTATATGCAAGAAAAAGAATGTAATCAAGATATAGAAAAAGCAATGTCTACTGCAATTTCAAAAACTTTAGTTTCGGTAGTAGGAAGTTCATTAACAACAATAGCAGGATTTTTAGCATTATGTAGTATGGATTTAACACTTGGAAAAGATATTGGTTTAGTAATGGCTAAAGGTGTATTTTTAGGAGTTGTTTGTGTAGTAACAGTACTACCAAGTATGATACTTGAATTAAATACATTAATTGAGAAAACTAAACATAAAGAAATTATGCCTAAATTTACAAGATTAAAAGAATTTACAATTAAACATTACAAGCTAACAATTATAGTATTTTTAATTATATTGCCAATAGCTTTTTATGGATATAAAAATACAGATATATATTATAACTTAGATAAATCATTACCAAAAACTCTTCAAAGTATAACTGCAAATACAGAATTAAAAGAGAAATTTAATATGGTATCAACAGAGATTGTTTTATTAGATAAAAATATATCTAATGAGAGAACAAATGAAATGCTTGATAAAATAGAAAAAATAGATGGAATTGAATGGACATTAAGTTTATCTAAAATTGCAGATTTAGGTATTCCAAAAGAAATGTTACCAGAAGATTTATTAAGCAAAGTAGAGAATGATAAATATCAATTAGTAATATTAAATTCAAGTTATGAAATGGCAACAGATGAATTAAATGATCAAGTTGACAAGGTAAATGCTATTTTGAAAGAATATGATGAAAACGCAATACTTGCTGGTGAAGGACCTTTAATGAAGGATTTGGTTGAGATAAGTGATCATGATTTTAATAGTGTTAATACAGTTTCAATAGGAATTATATTTATACTTATGATATTAGTACTAAAATCTATTTCATTACCAGTTATATTAATTTGTGTTATAGAGTTTGCTATATTTATTAATATGGGAATTCCTTATTATACAAATACAATATTACCTTTTATAGCATCTATTGTTATTGGAACAATTCAATTAGGAGCAACAATAGATTATGCAATTTTAATAACTACAAAATATGCTACTGCTAGAAAAGAAGGAAAAAATAAAGAAGAATCAATTGATGTAGCATTGGGAACATCAATAAGTTCTATAGCTGTAAGTGGACTTTGCTTCTTTGGAGCAACATTCGGTGTTGGTGTTTATTCAAAAATAGAAATGATAGGTTCATTGTGTACATTAATGTCAAGAGGAGCAATTGTTAGTATGTTTACTGTAGTACTTGCATTACCAGCATTTTTATTATTATTTGATAAAATAATTTGCAAGACAACATCTAAAATGACTAAGTTAGAAAATTGATATTAAATATAAATTAAAATGAAAATATTATTTATGGTCAAAGCTATGAAAATAAATTAAAGTAAAATATTATTTATAATATAAATATGTCAAATAAATAAAAACTAAGAATTTATAGTATAAAGTACAATACCAAATATTAAATATTTATAAGAAAATGTATTAGGAGGAAAATTATGAAGGATTTAAAAAAGAAAGTTATTTCAGGTACAGTATTAATTACAATGTTAGGTTATACAATGCCTATATTTGCTTTTGCTAATGAAGAAACTATTTATTCAAAACTAAATTCAAGTGGAGAAAAATATAAGTCAATTGTAAGTACTTATTCAGAATCAGAGGAGATAATTCAAAATGAAATAGAGAAAGAATTACCTGTTGATTGTAAAATAACATATGAATTAGATGGAAAGGTTATTGATGCTAAAGACTTAGCTGGAAAGACTGGAAAAGTAAAAATTATATTAGAATATACAAATAAAGAGTCAAATGAGACATATATAAATGGAAAGACAGAAAATATATATACACCATTTTTTGTAGTTTCTGGAGCAATAATAGATAACGAAAATAATAAGAATGTTCAAGTTTCAAATGGAAAAGTTATAAATGATGGCAGTAAAACAATAGTAATAGGATTTGCGGTGCCAGGTATGCAGGAAAGTTTAAATGTTTCTAAAGAAGATGTAGAAATACCTAGTAGTATAGAAATTACTATGGATAGTAAAGATTTTAAATTAGGTAATATTATGAGTTTTTGCAGTCCTAAAATTTTTGAAGAAGGTGATTTAGATAAAATACTAGACAAAACAGATGAACTTTTTGATCAAGTAAATGAATTACAAAGTGCAAGTAAACAAATTGAAGATGGAGCAGTAAAATTAAATGATGGTGTTTCTACTTTAAATAATGGAGCACAAAGCTTAAATAGTGGTGCAAACGAATTGAATAATGGAATTGATACATTAAAAGGTGGAACTTCCAAAATTACTAATGGAGCCAATTCATTAAAAGCAGGAACAGCAGAATATACAAGTAAATCAAAAGAATTTAATAGTGCTATGAATCAAGTATCAACTGGAGTTAGCTCATTAAATTCAAGTTACAATGGTATTAATGATGGGTTAGCTGCTTTAAATCAAAGCTCTACAGCTTTAGTAGATGGGGCAAAAGGGGTTAGTGATGGAGCTGTAGCTTTATCAGCTGGATTAACAAGTGTAGATAATATGCTTACTTCTATAATTGGAGGAGTAACTTCTACATCAGAAACTGTAACGATACCAAATAATAGTCAAAAAATACCAGAATTACAAAGTACAATAGCAAATAATGAAGCTGTTATCAATACTCTAGGTGCTACAAATACAAGTTTACAAATGGCAATAGATGCATCAGAAGACGAAGGACTAAAAGCAAGTTTAGGTGCTCAAATGGCTTCAAATACAAATGCTATAGCTTCATTACAAGCAAATAATAATACTTTATCAAGTGTTATTGCAAGTTTAAGTACACCAGTAACATATACAACATCAAATATTACTAACGGAATAGATGCAAGTAGTATAGCAAAATTAAAAGAAACAATAAATTATTTAGCTACAAGTTCAGTAGGATTAGCACAAGGTGCCGAAGCTGTATATGCAGGAACATCACAAGCGGCTGGTGCTATAGGACAATTATCAGCAGGAGCAAATCAAGTAAAAGCTGGATTAAATACTTTAGAGACATCAACAACTGAATTAACTCAAGCTAATAGTCAATTAACTCAAGCAGCAAGTACAATAGCAAATGGGGCTTCAGATTTAGCAAGTGGAGCAGCAACATTAGATGAAGGTGCTAAAAAATTATCAGATGGTTCAATAGTATTAAAAAACGGAACAAGTGAATTATCAAATGGAACAAATACATTATTAGAAGGAAGTAATACATTGGTAGATGGTATTAAAAAGTTTAATAATGAAGGTATAAAGAAGATACACAATTTTGTAAATGGAGATTTAAAAGATACTGTAACAAGAATAGAGAAAATGGAAGAGTTATCAAATAATTATAATAAATTTTCATCAAGTGAAGAGAGAGAGGCTATAAAATTTATTAATATAATTGACAGTGTAAAAAATAGTTCTAAAGAAGAAAAAGAAGAAGAGATAGTACTTCCTAGTAAAGATGAAAATAATGATAAAGAAGATTAAATAAAAGAGTAATAGTAACATAGAAAAAACTCCCCTAACTTTATGTTAGGGGAGTTAGTTTTATTATTATTATTATTATTATTATTCATTATTTGAATTGAATGATGTTATTGCATTTTCATCATCAAATTTATAAGATAGACTAGATTCATTATTTTGAATTGGATCCATATCATTTGGGTTATCTGGGTTAGCATGGGAATTTACATTTCTTAAATCAAATCTGTGCTTATTTGAATCATCACTTTCATTAGTACTAATTCCACTTGTGAATTTACTAAAGTTATAATTTTTGATTTTTTGTTTTTCTTTATATCTTGATTCTAAGAAATCAATTTTAGCTTGACCAACAAGGTTCTTTCCTTTTAAGTCTTTTGTTTTGTAAATTATAAATTTGAATTTTAATGCTTGAACCTTACCTTGTTTGAAGTTTGGAATCCATTGCCATTTGATACTTTTATAAGTATCATCATATTTACCTTGATCAGTTTTATAATCATGTGTAAACATCCAACGTCTCTTATCACCAAATTCTTTTTCCCACCATTCGTTGTCTTCAGGAGTATTGTTACCGAAAACAACTTTTGTAGTACAGTTAGCAAGAAGAGTTTGTCTAAAGTTATAATCATTTTTTATACCAAATTGTGATAAGTTTTGTGAAGATATAATTGTTCCAACTCTATATTTTCTATATAAAGTAAATATATCTTCTGTTGCTTTACATACAAAAGGTGGAAACTCATCAATGTATAAGAAGTGGGGGATTCTAGTTTTTTCATTTCCAGGTCTTGATAAAACAGATTGTTGCATAAGTAATATAAAGAATAGACCAAAGGCTTTATGAGCACTAGCTCCTAAATCACCACGACGTGTACAAACAAAAGTAACATCTCCATTTGATAAAGCTTTATCATAATTTAAATTATTTACTCTATTACATAAAATACTTCTAACACCAGGATATCTTAACAAGTTTTCAAGTTGAGAAGCAGAGGCCTGTAAATATCTTTCTGTTTCATCTCTACCATGAGCAGTTTTATAGAAAGTCTTTTTAAAATATCCAAGCTGAATTTTATATTTTTCTACAAGTTCTGGGTATTTTTTCATTTTTTCAGACATTTCTTCTATTAAATCAAAATCATTTAATAATTCTAATAAATCTTCTAAGTTTGGTATTGCTCCTTCGTTTTCTCTAGGGTAAACTTCTTTTAATAATAATACTAAGTTTTCTATAGCTTGAGTAACAACGTTCTCCATAAAAGCTTCATCATGATTTCCAAAGTTAGGTGCTTCTTCAGAAGCATACATTCTTTTTAAAATAGATGAAATAGCTATAGATGTTTTTATTGGATCCTCATATGTAAATGGATTTAATCCAATAGATGTATTGTCATTTGGATCAATTATATGATACTTAATTCCAAAGTTACTAGCTACTTCCTTCATATGAGTTATTGACTCATAATCTGGAGCCATATAGGTAATACCAAGATTTTTGTAAATTGAATTTTCTCCATCATAGTTGTAAAGCATTTTTGAGAAATATGCTTTATATACTTTTTCTTTACCAGCTACAGGAGTAATCATATTTAATGTAAAGTTTTCGTTTATATATTCATTAGAGAAAGGACAAGTTAAACTTGCAATATTTGTACGTAATGCTGTATATCCTAATTCTTTTGCTGTTTCCTTAAAGAAGTATTTTCTTTCTATGTCTCTTGCAATCATTGGTTCAAACATCATTGAGGTTTTTCCTGAGCCAGAAACACCAACAATTAAAGTAGATTCAAATCTTCTAGATTCAGGTGTTTTAATTGTTTTATTAGTTTCTCTATCTTTACATAAGAACATTTCACAAGTAAATGGTCCCATACCAATAGATTTATCTGATAAATCTATTCCACTATAATCCCAAATTGATTCTTGAATATATAGTGTATCTTGAACTTTTAAATATAACCATTTAAAGAAAGGATATATTGTACATACTGGTACATACCAAGCAAGAGCTGAAAATGCAGGTTTTATCAAATCCATAAAAGTGGTAATTATGTATGAATAATTTGGAACTGAGAAAAGTAATAGCCAACCTATTTGATTAATCCACTGAACAATCATTGAAACTACCATTATATGCAATGCTGAAGCATATATATAAAAGAATGTAGTTTTTGTGTATTTGCTTTCAGCAAATTTTGATGCAGGTGAAAAGTAAAATGCAAATACAGGGCATGCTAGCGCAATTGTGTATGTTATAGGTCCCCAATATGATACAGATAAACCTGAGAATATCATAAATAATACTTCTACAATTCTATCTATACATAAATATATAGAAATTAGTGTTAATACATACGTAGCAAAAGTATTTCTATCTGTTTTTAATTTCTTTAAAAATTTATCAATGTATTTCATAATTTAAAAAATCCTTTTTTCAAAAATATACATATATATTATCTTACAAAATCGAAAAAAAATCAAGCTTTTTCGGTAAAAAACCTTGATTTCCGTAAGAAAAATTTTGATTTTTATATTTGAATAAAAAAAATACTATAATTATTATACAAATTTAGAAAAATTTATTGATTTTAACATATATTAGATAAAAAAGAATATAAGTTTAAATCCATAATAAAATTTAAGTATAAAAATAAAAAAGATATCTAGGAAAATGTGGAGGAAGAATTGAAGATAACAGATTTTTTAAAAGGTATATTATCACTTGTAATATCACAAATACTTATAAAGATTTTTGGAGTTATATATAGTTTATATATGACAAATAAAAGTGGTTTTGGTGATGAAGGTAATGCAATATATATGAGTGGATATCAAATATATGCATTACTACTTACAATATCATCTATAGGAGTTCCAAATGCGATTTCTAAAATTATTTCAGAAAAAATCTCAATAAAAGATTATACTAATTCTGAAAGAATTTTTAAAATATCTGTATTTCTATTTTCTGTAATAGGATTTTTTGGGTGCATATTATTATTTTTATTTTCTGGATTTATATCTGAAGAGATTTTGCAAATACCAGAAACAAAGTTAAGTTTGATGGTTTTATCACCAGCAATTTTTTTTGTATCAGTTTCCTCAGTTATTAGAGGATACTGTAATGGGGAAAATAAAATATACATAACAGCTAAATCACAATTTTTTGAACAAGTTTTGAAGTCAATTTTTACAATTACTTTTGTAGAAATAGTTTCAAAATTTTCAAGATCAAGTAAAGAAGTTCTTGCAGCAGTTGCGAATTTTGCAACAACAATGGCAACATTATGCAGTTTAATATTTATAATTAAAGAATATATAAAAATTAAGAAGGAAAATATTTACATAGATAGAGTGAATTTTCCAAGAGAAAGAATTTTAAATATTGTAAAAAAAGTTTTAATAATATCAATTCCAATAACAACAAGTGCAATTCTATCATCTTTAGGAAAAAATATAGATTCAGTTACAGTTGTAAGAATATTAAAAGAAATTTTAGGAGAAGAAACAGCAATAGCTAAATATGGTATATTAAGTTCAAAAGTGGATATATTAATATCGTTACCACTTTCATTTAATATTGCTATTTCAACAGCTTTAATACCAGAAATATCTAGAAAAAGAGCAATTAATGATTTAGATGGGATAATAAAAAAAATAGAAACTTCTATATTAATTACTATTATAATAGGAATACCATGTACTTTTGGAATGTATTTTTATGCAGATAGGATATTTGATTTATTGTATCCAAAAGCTAATGATGGAGCGGGACTTTTAAGTTTAGCATCATTTAGTATAATATTTTCGCTATTAGTACAGACTTTAAATGGAGTTCTTCAAGGATTAGGAAAAAATAATGTACCAGTTTATGCATCAATAATAGGTTTAATTTTTAAAATATTATCTAATATTATATTAATACCAATAAATGGAATATATGAAAAAGGTGCAGTAATAGGAAATATTTTATCTAATATTATTTCTTTTATAATTGTACTTATAATTTTAAAGAGAAATATAAAAATAAAATTAAATATTATAAGGTATAGCATAAAACCAATTTTAGCAAGTATAATTATGATATTTATTTCAGAAAAAATATATAATATTTTGTATTTAAAAAATTTAAATGTTAATATTTGTACAATAATTTCTATTTTTTCTGCAGTAGTAATATATGTTTTTTGCTGTTTTTCTATAAAAATTATAAATAAAAATGATTTTTTTGAAAAAACAGCAAAGTGTTGAAATTACTGAAAAATATCAACAATAAGATGCTGAAAAACTTGAAAAATAAATAAAAAAAATAAAAAAATATAAAAAAAAGAAGGATTTTAGCACATTTTGGCGAATAAAAATATTGTAGAACAAATTAATAGATATTCTACATAACAACTAAAATCTATTAGGAGGTAAATTTAAAATGAACAAAGCTGAATTAATCGCAGCAATAGCTGCAAAAACAGGAGAAACAAAAAAATCTGCAGAAGAATCTGTAAACGCATTCGTTAGCGTTGTAACAGAAGCTTTAACAAAAGGTGACAAAGTTCAATTAGTTGGATTTGGATCTTTTGAAGTAAGAAAAAGAGCAGCTAGAAAAGGAAGAAACCCACAAACTAAAGAAGAAATCAAAATACCTGCATCAAAAGCTCCAGTATTCAAAGCTGGTAAAGCATTAAAAGATTTAGTAAATAAAAAATAGAATTATATAAAATTTATATGAATTCATAGAAAGTAGTGTAATTTAACTTACACTACTTTTTTTTATATTATAGAAAATTGTTTAACAATTCCTATAATATAAAGTCTTTGACCAAATTTAGATATGGGGAGGTAGATGTTGTCTAAATTAATTTGATTTTAAATTTTTAATTTAGACAACATATATGTCTCCATGTCTATAGATAAGAAAGTTATTACATATAATAATATTTATAATTTTCTACTATATAAAGTATTTTCTAAATATATAGGAAAAATACTTGCAAAAAAAAATCAATAATAATATAATTATTATGTAAAAATACAAATGATAAATAGGAGGTACAGCGAATTGGAACAGTATGAGGTAATTTTTTTAGATGATGATAGAAAAACTGTTTTAGATCACCAATTTGTAAATAGTGGAGAACCTGTAAAATATAAAGGAAAAACTCCATCAAAAGAACCAACTAATCAAGTAACATATACTTTTAATGGTTGGATAGGTGAAGAAAAAATGGTTTCTGTTCAAGAAAAACTTATTTTAGTTGCAAAATATTCAGCTGAAACTGTTACTACAGCAAAAGATGAAAATGCATTATTACAAGCTTCTCTAGAAAATGCTGAAAAAACAAACCTTAATGCTACAATAGAAGCTGGTCAAAAAGTAAGTGAACAATCAAAGGCATTAGAGAAAGATTCTAGAACAGCAGAAGAAATTGTAAATGATGTAATAGAAAATGGAAAAACAGAAATAGGACAAGAAGTGAATAAAGATAATATAGAAAGATAAATACCAATGATAATGGGGGATTACAAATGGGAGTTGTAATTACAATTGATGATATTCGTGCATATGCTGAAGTTGATTATATAATTAATCATATGAATGAAAAATATATAGAAAAAGTACCTAAAAAAATATTAAATTTTTTTAGTGAACTTAAAGATCCAAATTATGAAGTTAAAGTTGATCCATATGTGCCACTTCAAAAACAAGGTTTAAAAAGATATACTTTGGAAATTATAGCTTTATTACACTTAAAATATTGGTGTGAAGATGAGGAAAGAAAAAAAGAATTATATGGAATAATGATTCGTAATCAAGAAAAATTAGAAGAACAAATGAGAGATAAATATAGTGTAGAAAAATTATTTGATAATGCTTCTGCAAAAGTTGTAAAAGAGGAAAATGATTTACAAAAAGAAGATTTTTCAAAACCAAGAGTAGTTCAAAGATATAGTCAATATACAGAGCAAAATAGTGATATACAAGATTATACAGATCATGTAGAAGAAACAGTTACAACTCAAAATTTACTTTCTGAGAGGAATAATGTTATACAAAAAAGTTTTATCGAAAAAATAAAAGATAAGATCTTTTCTATATTTAAGAAAAAAGAAAAAATATAATGAATTAAAAATTATCTAATATCTATTTTATATTAGGTAATTTTTTTATCATTATTATAATTAAACAAAATTTAATAATTAATAAAAAAATATTTGACTATAAGATAATGATTAAAAATTTTAATTGTAAAAGTTTTAAATAAAAAATAATGCAACAAAATTTATTAGTTCAAGAAATTAAATCAATAAAATTTTAATAAATTATCATATATGTGTTGACAAAAAGAGAAAAAAGTAGTAATATATTTATGTTTTAAGAAGAAGTATCCACTTCTCACCTTATCTTAAATGAGAGTATAAGGTTAAAATTCAATAATAATGCAATAGTAATTATAATGAATTGATATGTGGATTTGACTTTTTAAAATAAGTCAAATTTTTTTTTTGGAGGTGTTTTATTATAAAACAAGAATTGCCTATAAATAGACAAATAAGAGAAAAAGAAGTTCAAGTCATTAGTGATAATGGAGAAAAATTAGGAGTTCTTTCAATAGATGAAGCAATAGAAATTGCTGAAGAAAAGAATTTAGATTTAGTTTTAGTTTCTCCAAATGCTACTCCAGTAGTTTGTAAATTAATGAACTATGGAAAATATAAATTTGAACAAGCAAAAAAAGAAAAAGAGTCTAGAAAAAATCAAAAAACTGTTGAATTAAAAGAGATAAGAGTTACACCAAATATTGGTGATCATGACTTTGGATTTAAAAGTAAAAATGCTAGAGCTTTTTTAGAAGCTGGAAATAAAGTAAAATTTACTGTAAGATTTAGAGGAAGAGAGCTAAATAATGTTAAAGCTGGTGAAACAGTTTTAAATAAATTTGCAGAAGATTTATCAGATATATCAACGGTTGAAAAAAAGCCGTTCTTGGAAGGTAAAACAATGTTTGTAATTTTAACAAAAAAAATATAAAAAATTGAAGGGAGTTTTAGATTATGCCAAAATTAAAAACAAATAAAGCTGCAAGCAAAAGATATGCTTATACAGCTACAGAAAAAGTAAAAAGAACAAAAGCTAATAGAAGACACCGTTTAGCAACAAAAACAGCAAGACAAAGAAAAACAGGAAAAGTTCAAAATGCATATGCAGATAAAACTGTAGTAGCAGGAATTAAAAGATTATTACCATATGGTAATTAGTAGAAGAAATTTAGAATAGAAGGAGTTGAAAATAAATGGCAAGAGTAAAAACAGCAAGAACAACAAGAGCAAGACATAAAAAAGTATTAAAACAAGCAAAAGGATACTATGGAGCAAAACATTACAGATATAGAAATGCTAAACAAGCAGTTATGAAATCTGGAATGTATGCATATGTAGGAAGAAAAGATAAAAAATCAGATTTTAGAAAATTATGGATAGTTAGAATTAATGCAGCAGCTAGAATGAATGGATTAACATATAGCAAAATGATAGCTGGCTTAAAGAAAGCTAATGTAACTATAAATAGAAAAATGTTAGCAGAAATAGCTGTTTCAGATAGTAAAGCATTTGCAGAACTTGCAGAAATAGCAAAAAAAGCTTAAAATGAAATATCAAAGATAAATGAAAAAGAGATTTTTAATCTCTTTTTTTATTATATTATTGCAAAAAAACTTAGAGTGATATATAATATGAAACATCATAAAATAAGAGGGAGTGAAAGTTATGGCGTATAATTTTAAAGAAGTAGAAGAAAAGTGGCAAAAAAAATGGTACAAAGAAGGTACATTTAATGCAAAACAAGATTTTACAAATAAGAAAAAGTGGTATGGATTAATTGAATTCCCATATCCATCAGGACAAGGATTACATGTTGGTCATCCAAGATCTTATACTGCACTTGATATTATTGCAAGAAAGAAAAGAATGGAAGGATATAATGTTTTATATCCAATAGGTTTTGATGCTTTCGGACTCCCAGCTGAAAATTATGCGATAAAAAATCATGTTCATCCAAAAATTACAACAGAAAATAATATAAATCATTTTAGAGAGCAATTAAAAGCTCTAGGTTTTTCTTTTGACTGGTCAAGAGAAGTAAATACAACAGATCCAGAATACTATAAATGGACTCAATGGATTTTTATACAATTATATAAACATGGTTTAGCTTATAAAGCAACTATGCCAATCAATTTCTGTACAGGATGTAAAGTAGGTTTAGCTAACGAAGAAGTTGTTAATGGTGTTTGTGAGAGATGTGGTAGTCCAGTAGTACAAAAAGAAAAATCACAATGGATGTTAAAAATAACAGAATATGCTCAAAGATTAATTGATGATTTAGATGATATAGATTACTTAGATAAAATAAAAGCTCAACAAAAAAATTGGATTGGTAGAAGTGAAGGAGCAGAGGTTAATTTTGAAGTAATGCCTGAAAAATCTGCTTTAAAAGTATATAAAACATTATCAGTAGAAGAACAAGTATTAAAAAAAGATGTTGAACTTTATAATAAAGAAGTTGAAAATGAAAAACTAAAAAGAGAATATTTAAAAATATATACAACAAGACCAGATACAATTTTTGGTGCAACATATATGGTTATTGCGCCAGAACATGACTTAATAAAAAAATATGAAGATAAAATTACAAATTTAGATGAAGTAAATGAATACAAACAAAAAGCAGCTTTAAAATCTGATTTTGAAAGAGCTGAGCTTAATAAAGAAAAAACAGGTGTTGAAATAAAAGGAATAAAAGCTATAAATCCTTTAACAAATACAACTATTCCTATTTGGATTTCAGATTATGTTTTAATTACTTATGGAACAGGAGCTATTATGGCAGTTCCTGCACATGATGATAGAGATTTTGAATTTGCTCAAAAATTTAAATTACCTATAAAACCAGTTATTATTCCAAAATCCGATAATGAAACGAATATGCTACAAAGTGAAGCAGAAGCTAAGTTTGACTATTTGATGAATAATGACAATTCTGATATGTTTATGAAAGAACCATATACAGATGTGGAAAATGGTGTAGCTGTAAATTCAGGATTCTTAAATGGATTAACTTCTAAAGAAGCTATAAAAAAAGCAATAGATTATATAGAAGAAAATAAATTAGGAAAAAAACAAGTAAATTATAAATTACGTGATTGGGTATTTTCTCGTCAAAGATATTGGGGAGAGCCAATACCAATGGTATATTGTGAAGACTGTGGATGGAATCCAATTCCAGAGTCAGAATTACCACTTGTACTTCCAGATATAGAAGATTATGAACCTGGAGAAAATGGAGAATCGCCTTTAGCAAAACAAACAGAATGGATAAAAACTAAATGTCCATGCTGTGGTAAAGATGCAAAGAGGGAAACAGATACTATGCCACAATGGGCAGGATCTTCTTGGTATTTCTTAAGATATATGGATGCTCATAATAAAGAAGCTTTAGCTTCAAAAGAAGCATTAGAATATTGGTCACCAATTGATTGGTATAATGGTGGAATGGAGCATACAACACTTCACTTATTATATTCAAGATTTTGGCATAAATTCTTATATGATATAGGAGTAGTTCCTACTAAAGAACCATATCAAAAACGTACTTCTCATGGTATGATTTTAGGCGGAAATGGTGAGAAGATGTCTAAATCAAAAGGAAATGTTATAAATCCAGATGATATAGTTAAAGAATTTGGAGCAGATACATTTAGAGTATATGAAATGTTTATGGGACCTTTTGATCAAACAGCACCATGGTCTATGGAGAGTATTAGAGGTTGTGGTAAATTTTTGGATAGAGTATGGAATATGCAAGATATTTTAGTAGATGGAGAAGAATACTCTAAAGAACATGAGAAGATGATGCATAAAGCTATCAAAAAAGTTACATCAGATATAGAAGAAATGAAATTCAATACATCAGTTGCTGAATTTATGAAAATGACAAATGAATTTTATAAAGATAAAAAAATAAATAAAGCAGAATATAAAACATTTTTACAATTATTAAATCCATTTGCGCCACATATGACGGAGGAATTATTTAATATAATAGGAGAAAGCAAGACTATTAATGAAACATCTTGGCCAAAATATGATGAAAGTAAAACTATTGATGATGAAATAGAAATTCCAGTGCAAGTAAATGGAAAAGTAAAAGCTGTTATTACTGCTGAAAAAGAAGCAACAGAGGAAGAAGTGAAAGTTATAGTTAATAGTAATGAGACAATTCAAAATGTTTTAGCAGGAAAAAATGTAGTAAAAGAAATATATGTAAAAGGAAAGATTTACAATATAGTAGTTAAATAAATATAGCTGAATATATAAAAAAGTATTTCTAATTTTTAGAAATACTTTTTTTATACCAAAACGAAAATACAAACTATTTAGTAAAGTTATACATAAAAATATTTATTTCTTAAATTAAATTATATGTATGAGCTAGTAAAGTTTTTTGCATTAAATATTTTTATTAAAAGATATTAATATTTTAAATTAGGTATTTGTTTTGCTATTTTTTCATAATTGGGTTTATATTGTTTTAACATTTCATAGAATTTTTTTGAATGTGTTTTATATTTTAAATGACAAAATTCATGAAATACAATATATTCTATAATTTCTTTTGAATACATTACAATATACGGATTTATTAATATTGATTGTAAATCTTTATCACAAGTAGCAAGCATTCCTGAAATTTTTTGTATTTTATAATCTTCTGGTGCAAATCCAAATATATGTCTTGCTTTTTCCATAACATTTTCTAATTCATTTTCTGCTATTTGAGTATACATTTTTAATAAAATAGCATTTAATAATTTTTGATTATTTCTTTTTCTATA
Source organism: uncultured Clostridium sp. (assembly GCA_947064765.1). GTDB lineage: Bacteria > Bacillota > Clostridia > TANB77 > CAG-508 > Scatovivens. The sequence continues at coordinate 41,976 of CAMSWH010000003.1, read as the reverse complement.
ATTCATAGGTAAATGAATATTTATACAATTTTCTTTAAGATTTAATTCTGGTTTTTCTGTTTTTAAATAATATACATTAATAGAGTAATTTAACCCAAATATTCTTGTGAATTTTGGTAATAATGTTTCATCTTTTCCTAATATAAATTCATCCTTGCTAATGTGTGAATTTCCTTTGATATTACCATTTTTTACTATTTTAAAAATATTCATTTTTATTCCTCCTATAAAATAAATGTTCGCTAAAAATCTGTTTGTCTTATTTTACATTTTAAAATTTAAAATGTCAATACTTTTTTCGAAAAAATGTTCGGTATTTTTAAAAAATAAAAAAAGAAGCGGTATGCACCACTTCTTGTACGCTCTTGGGACTCATCATGTCAATTAGTAAATAGGGATTAACTAACAGATATAATTACAGGTAGCAACTAACGCACTGTTTTGCTTTTTCCATTTTTCAAAATAACTTTGTAAATAAGTCCAAGTTTATTTTTCTTAACAGACTTTACATTTGAACAAAGTTTTTTTGCATTATATGGATCACTAAGACTTGCTGTATAGGCTGTTCCATTTTTTACATAAAAAATCTTTTTGGATTTTGTAAAGCCATATTTTGAAATCTTAAGAGCAATAACATTTCCATTAAATTGCAAATTTCCTGAAGTTTTCATGAGTGTGTTCGATTTACTGCTGCCTTTAACGTAAAGCGTAACATAGTTTGATTTTGTTACTGTATATGTTTTTTTTGCTCTCCATTTGCCAGAAGCAGTTAGTTGTTTTATTCCTAAAGTTTTTTCTGCACCATCTGATTCTTTAATGATTATTGATTCGATAAAGCCATTATCATCAGGTCTGAAAGTTTTGTAAGTTCCACTAAGCGAAATTTTTTCGGCGGAATACCACTGACCATTTATGAACCTATAAAGGATGTCGGTCTCGTACAAATAAACATTGTAGGATCTATCGAATCCAACAAATTTTGCACCTTTCAGATAATCTGTAAGTATAACATCAGATGTTACATTTAATACTTTTTTACCATTTTTACTGACTACAAGCTGAGTTTTTAAAATGCCATTTTTATAAGCATCATAAGTCAGTTCGCCAGCAGAATTGGAATACATTTCAACACGATTTGCCGATTTCTTAATTGGATTTAATGAAGTACCATCATCAGTATCTGAAATCTTTTTGAGTGTAGATAAATCATAAGTTCCAGATGTTGTTACAACACTAATGGCCAGATCGTTTGAATTGTAAAGAAATTTGATTGCACCACTTTGAACGACAGTATAAACTTCGTTATTAAGAGTTACAATCTTAACAGCAGTTTCTGGTGTGATGATATAAAACGCACCTAATAATCCAAAACCATTACACAGTGATCCTGAAGCAAGTGTACTAGATACAAAAACTCCAGTAGAGGTATATACAGAGGTAGCTTTGCTATAAAATTCCCGAGACTGAACGAAAGAGTCTTCTTTGGCGGAATAGTTATAGTAAATATATTCTGTTTTTCCACTTGCAGAGTCATCATAAGTAAAACCATATGGAGACTGATCTGCTGCTGCATATGCAATGGATGGGGCAAAGGACATCATAAAAATCACTAATGCCAATGCTAAGGTTAACGTGTTACTCATCATAGATTTAATCATTTTCGTACTCATATTAAGAGCCCCCTTCAAAAAGAAAAAAATGATAAATCCCAAAAGCATATAGCTTAACAATACCATGCGAAGTGCTAGTAAAAGAGTTAAGCTAAGAATCCCTATAAAATAATTATACCATATATTGGAGTTGTTTTCAAAATTACTGTTTTTTTATTTTTGGTTTTGAAACTAAAGAGGCAATATATCCAAAGAATATTGCTGCAGCAATTCCACCAGCAGCTGCTTTAATTCCACCAGTGAAAGCGCCAATTAGACCAGATGAACTAACTTCACTTATAGTACCTTTAGCTAGTAAACTTCCAAATCCAGTAAGTGGAACAGTAGCACCACAGCCTGCAAAATCTATTAAATATTTATACCATCCAAGTCCGCCTAAAATAACACCAGTTGTAACATATGTTACTAGAATACGTGCTGGAGTAAGTTTAGTTTTATCTATTAAAATCTGTCCAATAATACAAATAATACCTCCAACAATAAAAGCTTTTAAAACCATATACCAATCCATAAAAATTGCTCCTTTCTAAAGTTCGATACTCACAGCATGAGCAATTCCAGGAATTGATTCACCTTGTTGAGTACTTGTTGAATTCATTAATGCACCAGTTGCTATCATTAAAACTTTTTTATATTTTTTTTCTTGTAGCATTTTATAAACATATCCAGAAAATACACTTGCTATACATCCGCATCCAGAGCCTCCAGAGTGTGTATCTTGGTTTTCTTTATCAAAAATAAGAACACCACAATCATTATAGTTTGATTTTATATTATAACCTTTTGAAGAGGCTAAATCTATTAAAATATCTTTTCCAATATGACCTAAATCACCAGTGAATATAGCATCATAATAACTTGGATTTCTACCAGTATCTTTAAAATGAGAAATTAAAGTATCTTCAGCAGCTCCTGCCATTGCAGCCCCCATATTATTTGCATCTTTAATTCCCATATCCACTATTTTTCCTGGTGTAAAACTTGTTATAAATGGACCATTTCCATTTTTTGTAAGAACAGCACAACCAGCACCTGTAACAGTCCATTGACTTGATGGGGGACGTTGATTTCCAAGTTCTAATGGAAATCTAAATTGTTTTTCTGCACTACAAAAATGACTTGATGCAGAGCATATTACATTAGTTGCAAAATCTCCATCTATAAAACTAGAACCAACTAATAGTGATTCAACAAATGTAGAACATGCACCGAATAGACCAATAAATGGTATATTAGTTTCTCTTAATCCAAAAGATGATGCAATACATTGATTTAATAAATCTCCTGCAAAACAAAAATCAATATCACTTGATGCAATTCCAGATTTTGAAATTGCCATATTTACAGTTTCTTTTACTATTTTACTTTCAGCTGACTCCCAGCTTTTTTCACCCCAAAATTCATCTTCTAAACATTGATCAAAATATTGATGGAGTGGACCTTCTTTTTCTTTAGGTCCTACAATAGCTGCAGTTGATGTAATGTTTACAGGATTAGATAAAATATAACTTTGATTACCGACTTTTTTTATAAAAATCACCTTCCTTAATAAATATTTTGTATTGATTAGACGAGTATTAAACTTTGTGTATTAAATATAATGTAAATTATACCTACAATAATACTTGCAGAAATTCCATATACAAGTACAGGACCTGCAACAGTAAACATTTTTGCACCAACACCCATTATATATCCTTCTGATTTGTATTCCATTGCTGGTGAAACTATTGAGTTTGCAAAACCTGTAATTGGAATTAAAGAACCTGCTCCAGCGAATTTTCCAATTTTGTTAAATATGTTAAGAGCTGTTAAAAAAGCACTAGAGAAAACTAGAAGCATAGATACTATAGTATAGGAATTTGTTTCATCAATTCCACGCATTTTACATATTTCAAATATAATTTGACCAATTGCACAGATTAATCCACCAACCCAAAATGCATTAAAGCAATTTTTTAATATTGGAGAATTAGGTGTTTTATAATCAACATATGTTTGATATTCTTCTTTACTTTGAATAGGTTTCAAAAAAATCATCTCCTTTTTATAGAAATATTTAAAGTTATATTTTCCAAAAAATACATTAGTTATTCATATAAATTTCATAAATTATTAATAAAATTTTAAAATGAATTTTATTATAGAATTGGCAAATGATTTGTGTTATTTTAATGATAAAGTTTTGATAAAAATACAAGGAGTAAAAACGATGGACAAATATTTAAGTTTATTAAGTAAAACATATAAAAATATACAAGAAGTTAGTGAAGAGATTATAAATCTTCAAGCAATTTTAAACCTTCCAAAAGGAACAGAATTATTTTTAAGTGATATTCATGGAGAGTATGAGGCATTTATACATATTCTTAATAATGGCTCAGGAATAATAAAAAGTAAGATAGAAGATATTTATGAAAAAACTTTAGCAGAAGAGGATAGAAAAAATTTAGCCACTTTAATATATTATCCAGAAGAAAAATTAAATTTAGTAAAAAAAGAAAAAGATAATTTGAATGAGTGGTATAGAATTACTTTATATAGATTAATTGAAGTTACAAAAGCTGTAAGTTCAAAATATACTCGTTCAAAAGTTAGAAAAGCAATGCCTGAAGGATTTGATTATATAATAGATGAATTACTACATCTTCAAGGAGAAGATGCAAATAAAGAACAATATTATAAACAAATTGTTGAAAGCATTATTGATTTAAATAGAGCTGATAATTTTATTATTGCAATATCAGAATTAATAAAACGAATGGCGATAGATCATTTACATATTGTAGGTGATATTTATGATAGAGGACCAGGAGCTCCAATTATAATGGATAAATTAATGAATTTTCACAGTTTGGACATAGAGTGGGGAAATCATGATGTGCTTTGGATGGGGGCTGCAAGTGGAAATGAAGCATGTATTAGTAATGTTATAAGAATATGTAGTAGATATGATAATTTATCAACATTAGAAGAGGGATATGGAATAAATATAAGACCTTTATCTATTTTTGCAACAGAAACTTATAAAGATGATGATTGTAAAGCATTTTTACCTAAAAATAAAGAAATGTCAAAATATAGTAATACAGATAAAATAGTTTTATCAAAAATACAAAAAGCAATATCTGTTATTCAATTAAAACTTGAAGGTAAACTTATAAAAAGACATCCTGAATATAAGATGAAAGATAGATTATTACTTGATAAAATGGATTTAGAAAGAGGAATTGTAAAAATAAATGATGAAGAATATAAACTTACAGATACTAATTTTCCAACAATAGATGTAAAAAATCCATACAAATTAACAAAAGAAGAAGAGCAGATTATAGAAAGATTAAAAATTTCATTTATGCATAGTGAAAAACTTAATAAACATGTTAATTTTTTATATGCAAAAGGTCATATGTATCAAAGTTTTAATTCAAATATTTTATTTCATGGATGCATACCAATGAAAGAAAATGGAGAATTTGATAAGGTTGAACTTATGGGAAAAGCACTTAAAGGAAAAGAACTATTAGAGCATATTGAAAATATTGCACATAAAGCCTATTTCGGAGAGAAAAATGAGAGAAATCAAGAAGCTATAGATTTGATGTGGTATTTTTGGTGTGGACCGAAATCACCATTATTTGGAAAAGATAAAGCTGCAACTTTTGAAAGATATTTTATAGAAGAAAAAGAACTTCATAAGGAACATAAAAATCCTTATTATACTTTAATAAATGATGAAGAAATTTGTAATAAGATATTAGAAAACTTTGAGTCAGATGTAGAAGATGGACATATAATTAATGGACATATGCCTGTAAAAGCTAAAGATGGAGAAAGTCCAGTAAAAGCAAATGGAAAAATGATAGTTATAGATGGTGGTTTTGCAAAGGCATATCAATCAACAACAGGAATTGCAGGATATACATTAACTTATAATTCTAATGGTCTTGTTCTAGCAATGAATGAACCATTTGAATCTAAAAATAAAGCTATAGAAGAAGGTTTAGATATTAAAGCTCAAACAGTTTTAAAAGAAAATATAGTAAATAGAAAAAGAGTAAAAGATACTGATATAGGTAAAAAATTGAATGAAGAAATTAACGATTTAAAACAATTATTAACAGCATATAGGGAGGGAATTTTGAAGGAAAATTTATAATTTTAAAATTATATTACAATTTTATTACTTTTGCACTACTTTTATATTACTAACTTCTGAAATATATTGACATTTATTGTAAAAAAAGATATAAATATACATATAAAAGTAAATTAAAATGTGATATTATATGTTTAGATATAACAAAGGAGAAAAGTAATGTTAAGCTGTTTGGGAATTTATGTAGATAAGAACTTAATTAAATATGCTAGAGTAAGAAAAAATAGAGATTCTTTTAAAATGGAAGCTTTTAATGTTGAACCTTTTGAAAACTTAGAAGAAGGATTAAAAAAAGTTATTAGTGAAACAAATAGCTACAAAATTCCAATAAGCATTAATATATCAGATGAATTATATAATTACTTTGAAGTATTTTCAATATTAGAGAAGAAAGACATTACAAAATCATTAGATATTGAATTTGAGATGTTATGTAATGAAAAAGGATATAATAAGGATTTACTTGAATCAAGATATATATTAATGGAAAGCAAAAATAATTTTGATAAATATAAATCTATTTATATTTCAGCAAACAAAAATGAAATAGAGAGAAATCTTAGAATTTTATCTGATTATAAATTAGTTTCAATGGCACCAGTTTCAACAAGTATAACAAATCTTATTGAACCAGTAGAAAATGAAAATATAGCAATTATTAATATAGAAAATGAAACAAGAATAACTACTATTGTAGATGGTCAAATAAATAGAGTAGATGTGCTTAATACAGGAATGGAAGAAGCGGTAGAAAAAATAAATAAAGTTGAACTTTCAAGAAAAAAAGCATATGAAGTATTTAAAAATATTACAATTTATGGACATGAAGTTTTAAGTTTAGATGAAAATGAGAATGAATATATAGAAGTTGTAATGCCAGTTTTATTTAAAATAGCAAATGAAACTCAAAAAATAATAAATACATCTAAAGAAAGAATAGATAAAGTTTATATAACAGGAATGGGAGCAACAATAAATAATATAGATTTATACTTCCAAGATTTTTTCAAAAATTCAAAATGTGAAGTACTAAAACCATTTTTTATTGATCAAAGTTTGATGAAAGTACCAGCTAAAGAGTATATTGAAGTGAATTCAGCTATAGCTCTTGCATTAGATGGTTTAGGATATTTAAATAAAGATTTAAATTTTGCTCCAGTATCTAGATTTGATAGTCTTGATATAGATACATTAAGAGATACAGCAGATAATATAAATGTAAAAGAATTAGGGAAATCTTTTAAAGAACCTTTTGATATTAAAGAAAAAATGATAACAAGGGCAGTAGCAACACTTTTAATGACATCAGTATGTTTTTCAGTAGTTGGAAGTATTGTTACATTTCAAATAAATAAACAAAAGGATGAAGTAAAAGACAAACTATCAGAAAGTTTAGTTCAGATTTCAACAATGGACAATGAACTATCACAAATTGAAAGTCAAACAAATACATATTCAAGTTTAATAAATAGTGCATATTCGTTAGATGAAGCAAGTACAAATGCACAAAATAGCAGAATAATTTCAAAAGATGCTATACCAAATTTATTAACTAAAATAATGTTTATAATTCCACAGCAAGTACAAATTATTTCAATAAAGAATACTGAAGATAAGCATATTGTAATCGAGGCTGTTTCAGAAAAACATGAACAATTAGGATATTTTACAGCTGCAATAAAAAATGATGGTATGCTTCAAAATATACAACTAACAAATGGTTCAGAAAGTGACTCGTTAGTACCAATTATAATAGAAGGAGATTTACCATGAGAAAATTTGTATTAACAATTTTGCTAATAATTACAGGTGTGCTTTGTATTTGGATAATGTTTTTTGGAATAACAATAGGTAGTTTTAAAATAAATAGTTACAGTGATATTGAGTCTGCGAATGCAATTAAGAAAAGTTTATTTGCAGAATTAAATGAAAAAAATAATGTAGAATATGAAGCTAAAAAATCAGCATTAAATACAGCAATTAAAGAATATAAAGAAAAAAAAGAAGAATATAATGATTTAGTAAAAAAAGGTGAAATAGAAGATGGTGTAGCTAATGGATCCATTAATCTGTATGATGTAGACTTTTTAATGATAACCATAGGAAATTGGGCTACAAATAAAGGTGTTACATTGCAACTTGATATAACAAAAAGCAATACATCTACATCAGTATCTTCTGAATATGTTATGTGTAACTTAAATTTTACAATAACAGGTGATTATATATCTATAACAAATTTTGTTTATAGCATAGAAGATGATGATCAATTAGGATTTGAAATAAGGGATTTTGCAATGGAAAAAGGTGGAGAAAATTTGCAAGCTACATTTATAGTTAGAGATGTTCCAATAAATAGTGAAAATTTATCAACAATACCAAATTCACCAGAACCAACTTATGATAATACTATAGACACAGATGATTCAAGTAACTAACTCAAAGATTTTAATAAAGTTAGATTTCTAAAACTAGAATTTTAGAAAAGAAAGGTAAATAAAATGAATAGTAAATTTGCAAAAGAAATATTTATTATGATACTACTTTTTATAGTAGTAATGTTTACAATAGGAATTTTATTTTATGAATTTATGCCTTCAAATGATGAAAAATTAAGTTCAATAGAATATTTACAAAATGAAGATGTTAGAGCAACACTTGCAGAAATACATGCTAATACAGGTGTAGATAGTTCAAATGATAATACTAATTCCTTATTAAAATCTTACAGTGTTAATAAAGATGATTTATCAGGATATCAATCAGAGAATTATTATGAAAGTGGAAAAAAGGATCCTTTTGCAGAGTATTCAGAAAGAGTTGAAGATGAAGTTGTAAGTATTACAAATGTTTCTAAAGAACCAGAAAATACAACTACCGAAACACCTAATACAGTTACTTCAAATAATAATTCTAATACAAATACAAGTAGTACTGTAAAACCAACAAATACAACAGTAGCATCTACTCCAGTAAAAGATAATCAGACTAATACAGTAAAAAACAATAGTAAAGAACCACAAAATACTAATACAACAGTTAGTACATCTGATAAAACACAGACAGGAACATATTTTGAGAATAAAGGTTCAAAATAAAATATTTAAGGAGATTATATATGAAAACACAAAATGGAAGAACACTAACACAATTTCTAGTTTTAATGGTTGCATTAATACTAATAGCCAGTGTTGCAACATATGTTGTTATAGACAGCGAGCTTTTCTCAAATGATAACAATAATCAAGTAATTGAAAATAAAAGTACTAATGAAATTAATTAGTAAAAATAAATAATAGGCATATGCATTTGTGTACCAATGTGTATGCCTATTTGTATAATAAAAATTAAGATTTGGATAAATAAATGGAAAAAAGAGAATTTTCAAAAAAAAATATTGTAAGAATAGAGATTATTTTTGCTTTTTTAGTAATAACTACAATAGTATTTATAATTACAACTGTTTGTATTAGAATGAATTTAGAATTTAAAGCTATACGAGAAAAATCTAAAGCAACATTAATTATAACAAGTATGCTTGAAAATATAAATTCAAGAACATATACAGATTTTGAAAAGTATATAGAAGATGTATCTATAATAGGAATTTCTAAAACTATGGAGGCTAATACTCAAAATATTATTATTAATGGAGATGCCTGTAAAGATAAATTTTTAGGTACAGAAATTCCAAATGGTTATGATGTAGAATTAGAAATCAGTAATTCTGATGATATTTTTAATATAATAAAAAATGTAAATATTAATATAACATTTTTTATTAATAATTTTGAATATCATGAAGAATTATCAACTGTTATAGAACGTGAGAAAATACAAGAATGTAATAGCCCTATTATTTCAGAAAGTTATTTTGATAAGATTGGAATAAATACTGATTATTATAATGTTATACCAATTAAATATTCTAATGAATTAAATTCATATGTTAAGACAACTATTGGAGATAAAGAATGGTATAATTATGCAGCAAAAGAATGGGCAAGAGTTTTAGTATTTCTAAAAGATGGTGATGATTTAGAAGGTCAGTTTATTACTGAAAATGGGATTGTTAAAAATAATATAAACTATAATGGTTATGAAATTAATATAAATAATTATATGTATGTTTGGATTCCTAATTTTTCTATAAAAGATAATAAATCTTATTTTAGATATGCAACAGGAAAAAATTGTATAAAAATGGATTTAATATATATAAATAATGAATACTTGAATATGAATACTGTTGCAGAAGAAATTGAAGATATATCAGAAACATGTAATTTTAATGGTGTCTATGGAGTTTGGAGAAAATTAGGTGATGAGCAAGATGAATATTATAATAATTTTAATCTTACTAAATATGCACCTATAAATAAACACTAAAAAATTAAAAAATTGAAGAAAGGAGGAAATATGGCTAGTTTTATATGTAAGGTACTTACACCGCAAGGACAAATTGTAAAAATTAGAATGAATGGAAATGATAAAATTTCATGTTTAAAAAAATTAAAACAAAATGGGATGACACCAATAAGTATAAAAAGTTCTTTTAATATATCAAGAAATGATGAGAAGACAACAGCTAAAATATATTCATCAAGAAGAAAAAATAAAAACAAAATAAGAAATCAAATTATACAATTATCTGATAAAGTAACAATAGAAGAAGTAAAAATATTTACAAATAATTTTTATATTTTAAAAAAAGCAAAATTTACTAATCATCATGCAATAAAAACTATTATGAATAGTACTAAAAATTTGCAATTAAAAAAAGTTTTGAAAGTTATGCTAAATAATTTAGAAAGTGGAAAACTTATATATAAAACAATGGAGGAATTTAGAGACATATTTCCATATGAATATATATATTTAATAAAAACAGGAGAATTAACAGGAAAGTTAGAAGATTCACTAGAGCATGCAATTAGATATTTAGAGAACGAGGAAGAAATAAAAGAAAGAATTCAAAAAGCTTTAATACCTAATATAGTAATGTTTTTAGGAATAATTTTTATGACAGTATTGTCAATATTAATAGGTGTGCCATTACTTAAAAATATATTTTTAGTAAATGAATCTAGTATTAGATTTCCTAAAATTCTATTAGTAGTATCATTTTTTATGGAAAGAGTTATAAAATATTGGTATGTAATATTTATAATGATTATAATTACTGTTATAGCAATTATAAGATATATAAATACTACTAATGGAAAATATAAAATTGATAAATTTATTGCTACAAATATATTATTTGGTAGGATTGGCTTTTTATTAAGCTTTTCAAGATTAATAGGTAGTGTATTAATAAATTTGAAAAATAAAATGAGAATACAGGATGCATTAGATATCAGTAAAAATGTTATAAAAAATACTTATATATTAGATATTGTAGATAAATCAATTAATAATATTTATGTAGGAAAATCTTGGATAGAGCCATTTGAAAATGAAAATGTATTAAGTCCAATAGTAATTGAGATGTTAAAAAAAGGCTCTAGTGGTAATTTATCAGAATTAATGGAAAAAGTAGAACAATATATTGATTTTGAAATAGAAAATGAAATAAATAAGCTATTAAGAATATTGCCAGAGATTTCGTATATTATTGTTGGAATTGCAGTACTTATATTTATTATTACAATTTTAATGCCAGTAATGCAAGTATATTTAGGAGGATTTTTATTTAGATAGAATATTTAAGGAAAAAGTATTTAATTTTAATATTATTGTATAGATGTTAGATAAGTTAATATATAAAATTTTAATAGCTATTTATGTTTTTTTATAAAATCGAGAAAGGAATTTATTAAAATATGGATATTGGAATTGATTTAGGTGGAAGTCATATAGGAGTAGGGTTGGTAAAAGAGAATAATTTAATAATATCAGCTGATAAGTTTTTTTCAGAAGAAGATAGAAAAGATATAGAAAAAGCAATATTAAATAATATTGATGAACTTATTACTAGAGTTTTAGATGAAAAAGAATTAGAATTAAAGGATATACAGAAAATAGGTGTAGCATCTCCAGGAACGGTAACCAAAGGTCATATAATTTCTTGGAATTTAGGACTTAAAAATTTTGATCTTCAGTCTAAGTTAGTAGAAAAGTATAATTTACCAGTGGTAGTTAGAAATGATGGAAAATGTGCAGCACTTGCAGAAAAGAAATATGGTGCAATGAAAGATTATTCAGATTGCATATTTATAAATATAGGAACAGGAATAGGCGGTGCTGCATTTATTAATGGAAATTTATTAGAACCTAAAAGATATTCTGGATTTGAGTTTGGTCATATGACACTAGTAAAAGATGGAATACAATGTACATGTGGAAAAAAAGGTTGTTTTGAAAGATATTGTTCAATAAAAGCATTAAAAACAAATATAACAAAAACTTTAAATATTGATGGAAGTGATATATCAGGTCAATATCTAAGAGAAGAAATAATGGTGAAATATCATGATGAAGTACAAAATGATATTAATGAATTTATTGATTACTTAAAAATTGGAATTTGCAATTTAATAGATATATTTGAACCAGAAGTGGTTTGTTTAGGAGGTAGTTTTTCATATTATGAAGGACATCCAGTATTAGAAAAATTAAAAAAAGAGATAAATAAAACTGATTCAACATTTAATGAAGGAAAACCAAAAATATTAACTGCAGAATTTAAAAATGATGCAGGGATAATAGGAGCAACAGTATAAATTGTCATAAAACGTCGAAAGAGGTCATACAATTATGACCTCTTAAAATTGACATAATTTACATAAAGTAGTATAATTAAAGTTGGAACAGAAGTTTAATAACACATTTTGGAGGAATGATTATATGGGAAATGTTGTTACAATGCGGGAGCTGTATTACTCAGGAGTGTTTACTCTAATCTTCAAAGATCAGGAAATGTTGAAGGAGTTTAAAGATATGGTAAACATGTTTAATAATACTGAGCAACAGATATTTGTTGAGGAAGTAAGAAAGAACGCTTATGAAGTAAGACGGCTTGAAGGGCATGATGTATGTTGGGAGTTGGTGATGCATAAGTATCTCAGCTGTTCAAAAGACACAAGAAAAAACAAAGCAGGAGAGAAATATGAGCCTGTGATTTTCACCCAGCTGCGCCTGATGCCTGAGGAAATCGTAGTATAATCAGCTTGCCGAAGTTAAGAAGAAAGAAGAGTTTATGTTGATTGACTTTGGCACCCCGCCACTATGGCGGGTTATTTTTTATATAATAGGAAAGTTATACTTTCCTATTATATAAAAGCTACGCTAAAATTTGTACACAAATTTATTGCATAAATTTGGCACACGAAGAAATTTACTGAAAAATCTTTGATTTTTCAGATTTGTTCTATTTGACAAAAATTTAAAATAATAGTATAATATTAAACAGTATTAATGAGATTTATATAAAAATAAAAAAAGACGTGTTCGGAAAATATTAAAATAAAAAATGTACGGAATAAAATTAAATATTATTAAGATTTTTTTAGTTAGAGATACGAGATTAGTCTCTAATATTTATTGGTGTGTATAATTTTAATAAATATTTTAGTTAGTTATAAAAATTATAACGTTTATTAATTATTTGTAGTTATGATATTTTCTAATAGTCTAGAAATAGACTATTTTTTGTGTTTTAATAAAAGCTTATACAAAATGTGATTTAGAGAGAAAAGGCAATTAGTTAAAGTGTAATTGTATTATAATAGTCTTAATTTTATTTGTATATAGATTTTGTATGCGAGAAAAGAGAGTATTTAAGAAAGGAGAGTATATTAAATGATCGGTGTTTAATATACAAAATAGTATGGAGGAAAATAATATATCAAAAGAAAAAAAGGGGACTAAAATTACAAAAAGATATCCTAGAAATTCAAATGCTCAAAAAAATACTAAAAGAGCAAATAACAAGAAAGATAATGTAGAAAATACAAAATCAGTAATGCCAATAAAAAAAGAAAAAAATTCTATAGCTAGAGTACCAGAAAAAGGCTTAGCAATAAAAGAAGAATTTTCTTTTAAAAAGGACAATTTAAAAATAATTCCTTTAGGGGGAATTGAAGAAATCGGAAAAAATATTACTGTTTTTGAATATGGAAATGATATAGTTTTAGTAGATTGTGGAGTTGCATTTCCAGAAGATGATATGCTTGGTATTGATTTAGTTATTCCAGATTTTACTTATCTTGAAAGAAACAAAGATAGAATAAGAGGATTAGTTATAACACATGGTCATGAAGATCATATTGGATCAATAGCATATCTATTAAAACAAATTAATGTACCTATTTATGCTACCAAATTAACTATAGGATTAATATCTAATAAATTAGAAGAACATAGATTATTAAAAACAACTAAGTTACATGTAGTGAAACAAGGACAAACTATTGTACTTGGAAAAATTAGAGTTGAATTTATAAGAAGCTGTCATAGTATACCAGATTCTGTAGCTTTAGCTATTCATACACCAGTTGGCACAGTAGTTCATACAGGAGATTTTAAAATAGACTATACACCGATAGATGATCAAAAAATTGATTTAGGTCGTTTAGCTGAACTTGGAAATAGAGGAGTTTTAGCACTACTTTCTGATAGTACAAATGCTGAAAGAAAAGGATATACAATGTCAGAAAGTACAGTAGGAGAAGTGTTTGATAAACTATTTATGAATTGCAAAAAAAGAATTGTAGTAGCAACTTTTGCTTCTAATATGCATAGAGTTCAACAAATAGTAAATTCAGCTGTTGCAAATAATAGAAAAATAGCTGTATGTGGTAGAAGTATGATAAATATGATTCAAACATCTGTTGAATTGGGGTATATACATGCTCCAAAAAATGTATTTATAGAACTTGATATGATAAAAAATTATACAGATGATCAATTAGTAATAATAACAACTGGAAGTCAAGGAGAACCTATGTCAGCATTAACAAGAATGGCAAATGGTGAACATAGAAAAGTAAACATTAATTCTAATGATTTAGTTATAATTTCAGCAACACCAATTCCAGGAAATGAAAAATTTGTTGCAAAAGTAATAGATGATTTAATGAAAATTGGTGCAGAAGTTGTATATAGTTCTTTAGCAGATGTACACGTTTCTGGTCATGCTTGCCAAGAAGAACAAAAATTAATGTTATCTTTAGTAAGACCAAAATACTTTATACCTGTTCATGGTGAATATAGACAATTAATTGCTCATAGAAATACAGCAAGACAAATGGGAATACCAGCAGATAATGTGTTATTAATGAAAAACGGAAAAGTTTTAGAATTAAATGAAAATGAAGCTAAATTTACTGGAACAGTACCTGTTGGAAAAGTATTTGTTGATGGTTTAGGCGTAGGAGATGTAGGAAATATCGTATTAAGGGATAGACAACATTTATCACAAGATGGTTTAATAATAGTAGTTCTAACTATGGACCAATCAGGAAATGTTGTTGCAGGACCAGATATAATTTCAAGAGGATTTGTATATGTAAGAGAGTCTGAGAATTTAATGGATGAAGTTAAAACATTAGTAAATGTAGAAGTTATGAAATGTGTAGATAATCATATTTCTGATTGGTCTACAATAAAAACAACAATAAGAGATTCTTTAAAAGATTATATATTCCAAACAACTAAAAGGAATCCAATGATCCTGCCTATTATTATGGAGATTTAATAAAATATATAAATACCAAGCTTTTTATTGCTTGGTATTATTTTTTTCTATTAATTTGTTGCCAAAGTGATTACGAATAGAATTTAAATTTTATAAAATAGTAAACGAAAAATGTAAAGTATGCTTGACATTATAAAATAATAATACTATAATAAAGTAAAGTTAACTTTACTTTTTGAAAATAAGGAGAGTGATAGATTGAAAAATAGAGTTGAAGAATTTAGGAAATTGTTAAATGAAAAACAAGAAGATTTAGCTAATATTTTAGGAGTAACAAGACAGACGATTATTTCAATAGAAAAAGAGAAGTATAATCCTTCTATATTACTAGCTTTTAAAATTGCTAATCATTTTGGAAAATCTATCGAGGAAGTTTTTATTTATGAGGAGGATAAATAAATGGAAAGAAAATTAAAAATAAAATGTGTTATATCATCAATTTGTGTAGTAATAGGAATTATAGTTTTAGTTTTAGCATTAGCGCTTGAAAACCTTAGTGAGGTGCAAAGTGGATTTATGACTGGTTTTGGAACAAGTTTGGGGTTAGGAAGTTTTATATTATTAGTAAAGAATATAATAGCTTTAAAAAATCCAGAAAAAATGAGAAAAAGAGAAATAGAAGAAACTGATGAAAGAAAAGTTACAATTTGTACAAAAGCAATGGCTATTTCTTTTAGATTAAGTATGTTTTTAGAGGCTTTTTTAGCAATAGGATTAGTTTGTGCAAACCTTGAATATGGTGTATATTTAGGATGGCTAATTGGAGCACAATTAATAATCTTTTTAGTAAGTAATGTAATTATTTCTAAAAAAATTTAGGAGGAAAAATGATTAAGAATTTATTTTTTGACTTAGATGATACAATAATAAAAGATGATAAAAGTGATGCTGAAGAGTATAAAGAAGCTTTAAAAAAATATGGATATAATGAAGAAGACTATTTAGATGTATATGTTGCAATAGACCAATATGAAAGAGATTTTACTGAAGAGGATAACATATATGATAAAAAGAAGATGATAGATTTTATTAATAATTATATGAATAAAAATTATTCATATAACCTTATGGATGATCTTATTAAAGCAGCAGAAAAATGGACAAAAAGAATTATATTAACAGAAGATATTGTTAGTAAATTATCAGAAAAGTATAATTTATATATTTATACAAATTATTTTAAAAATTCTCAAATTAAAAGGATTGAAACAATAGGATATTCTAAATATTTCAAAAAGATATTTAGTGCTGATGTATATGGAAGCAAACCTTTTAAAAGTGCTTTTCAGAAAATATTAGATGAACTAGGTACTATTCCAGAAGAGTGTATGCTAATAGGAGATACAAAGGCAAAAGATATTGCTGCTGCAAGCAATATAGGTATGAAATCTATTCTTTATGATTACAATGGAAAAAGGGATAATAAAGAAGTAAAAGTAGAAAATTATGTAGTTATAAAAGATATGAAAGAACTATTGAAAATTTTATAAAATATAAATTATTGTAGACACGGGGACTTAGGTTTTGTCTAAAACAAAATAAATATATAAATTGACTATATTTAATATTTAATTATTGTTTTTTAATATTTTAGACAAAACCTAAGTCTCCGTGTCTTGAAAAAAATAAATAACTTTGATATAATTGAAAAGATTTAAAAGAGAAAAGAGGAGTTTATATGGATAATAAAGATTTAGCAAATTTAATATTTCCAGATGTAAAGGATTACACTTATTATGAAGAAAAATATAAATCAAGAAATTTACCAGAGGGAGCTATTGTAACAAGATTTGCACCAAGTCCAACAGGATTTGTTCATATTGGTGGAATTTATCAAAGTTTAATTGCAAAACTTATGGCAAAAGATAATGGAGTATTTTTCGTAAGAATTGAAGATACAGACCAAAAAAGAGAAGTAGAGGGTGGAACAAAACAAATCTTAGATGCTTTGAAAGATTTTGATTTATCACCTGATGAATATATAGATGAAAATAATGTGGATTATGGTGAATATGGACCATATAAACAATCTTTAAGAAAAGATATATATCAATCTTATGCAAAAAAATTGCTTGAAGAAGGAAATGCGTATCCTTGTTTTTGCAGTTCAGAAGATTTAGAAAAAATTAGAGGGGATCAAGAAAAAGCAAAGGAAAGAACAGGATATTATGGGAAATGGACAAAATGTAGAAATATGCCAGTAGATATGGCTATTGAAAAAATAAAAAATGGTGATTCATATATAGTGAGATTTAAGTCACCAGGAAATCCAGATAAAAAAATAAAACATAAAGATGCAATTAAAGGAAGTGTTGATTTTCCCGAAAATGATCAAGATATAGTAATAATAAAATCTGATGGATTACCAACATATCATTTTGCACATTTAGTTGATGATCATTTAATGGGAACAAATATGGTAATAAGAGCAGATGAATGGCTTGCTTCAGTTCCACTACATTTACAACTTTTCTATGTAATGGGATTTAAAGCTCCTAAATATGCTCATATAGCTCCAATGATGAAAATGGATGGAGAAGGCAAACGTAAATTAAGTAAAAGAAAAGATCCAGAATCAGCTGTAAGCTACTATAAAGAAGAGGGAATTCCTAAAGATTCAGTTTTAGAATATTTAATGAATATTGCAAATTCAAATTTTGAAATTTGGAGAAAACAAAATCCAGATAAATCAATGTATGAATTTCCATTTGATTTAAAGAAAATGAGTGTAAGTGGGGCACTTTTTGATATGGTAAAAATGCTTGATGTATCAAAAAATGTTATTTCAAGATATTCAGCAGAGAAAGTCTACAATGAAGCTTTAGAATGGGCAAAAGAATATGATGAAGAACTTGCAGAGATGCTAGCAAATAAAGAATATTCTTTAAAAGTTTTAGGAATTGAAAGAGGAAATGTAAAACCTCGTAAAGATATAGCAAAATGGTCTGATGTAAAAAATATTATTTATTACATGTATCCTGAAAAATTTAAAACAAATTCAGAATATGAATATCAAAAAATAACTGATAAAGATGAAATAGAAAAAATATTAAAAACATATTTTGAAAAATATTATAATGAATCAGATGATAAACAAACATGGTTTGATAAAATGAAAGATTTAGCAGAAGAATTTGGATATGCAAGAGAAGTAAAGGAATATAAAGCAAATCCAGATTCATATAAAGGTTATGTAGGTGATATAAGTACAGTTATAAGAGTAAAAATAACTGGAAGAAGTAATACACCAGATCTTTATGAAATAATGCAAGTTTTAGGAATAGATGAAATAAAAAATAGAATTTAATATTTTGATAGATTTATAAATTTATAGAATTTTATAGAGCTATTATTAGTTTTTAATATGAAATAAAAAAGTGATAAGATATTTTTCTTATCACTTTTTTTACAAATACATGGATGATTTAGTAAAGTTTTTTATTTTGCATTTAAATATAGTCTACTTTTGTTCTAAAAAAGTAATTTACATAAAATCAACAATTAAAATGTACTTATAATCTTGAGGCATAGATGTTTTTATGATATAATAGGAAAGTAACAATGTTGTCCTGAGAGCAAGTTAGGAGGTAGAAATAATGAATAACTTGTTAAAACCAAAAATTTATGAGATTTCAAGCTCACAAAAGGAGGTTTACTTGCAGGAGAGATACTACGAACTTAACGTAGTAGATAGTTCTGGAGTGCTGAGAGATACAGATTATCGAGAAGAAACTCTTAAAGAACTCTTTGAGGCTTTTAAAAATTATAGGCTTAAAACAAGAGTTAAAGAGAAATTTAGCAGTAAGAGATATATCACATTTGTCAAAATTTCAGAACAAGGAAATGATCTAACTGCAGAGGTAAGAATTACGAAGCGGTGGAGCATTAGAAGATTAATTGCTGTTTTTTTTAGAGGCCACTAGATGTGGCTTCGCTGGAAACAGCGAAAAAATATGAAATTTAATAAATTTATATATAGAGGTAGAATGTGGAATATAATATTGGGGATATAGTTAAAACTAAAAAACAGCATCCATGTGGAAGTAAAGAATGGGAAATAACAAGAGTAGGTGTGGATTTTAAACTTAAATGTTGTGGATGCCAGCATGTAGTTGTTCTTCCACGTGAAAAAGCATTAAAAATAATAATAAAAAAATAAAGGAGAATAGTAATAATATGGATGGAAAATTACTTGTACTTTGTGATGAAATGCCAGGAACACATAATAATGGTCATGATGACTACAAAATTAGAGATAGTAGGTTTTTGGTACAAGTTTTAAGATACCCAGAAGATGATACAGATAGAATTTTTGTATCATGGGATTCTATTATTCCAGAAGATAGAGCTTTTATAGAAGCTTGTAAATATTATGCAAGATTTACAGATAAGCCTAATGATCCAGATTTTCCACTTACAAGAAGAGGTAGTGTAGATCCAGCAACAGGAAATATAAAAGATAGTATACAAGAAGAAAGTTATTATACTACATATCAAAATAATTTGAAGTATTTAAGTAGTTTAATGCAAAAAGGTGAAGACTGGCAAGGAGAAGCAATGGAATTAGTAGTACAATATACTTTAGATGCGGATGAAAGATTTTTTAATGATTTTACAAAAATGATTAATAATAATGGAATTGTAGCAATAATGCCATGTTTTTCAGATATGCAAACATCTCCTAATATAGAAAAATATAGAAGAGATTTATTAGAAATATGGAAAAACAGAAATGAAATGAGAAGAAAAAGTGGATTTAGAAATTCTGATGAATATTCAACTGCAAATGTTTTAGATGTACAAAAATATTCGGATTTTGGTGAAATTTTATATGCAAAATCTGTAGATGAAATTATGAAGATTTATAGTATACCATATTTTGGCGAAACAAGTGATAAGAAAAGCTATAGTGATGGACCTGAGATGTAATAACTAGAATCTTTGGAAAGCTTTATTTATAAGGAATATGTAGAATATAAAAGTAGATGATTAATAAGGAAAAAACTTTATTAAATTATTTACTTTTTTTTATTTTATGCTATAATAATTTATTGAAAAAACTATTAGAATTGGAGAAAAGGGCAGTATGGCAGAAGCAAATACGTACAATAGGCAAGGGATTAGGGAAATGTGGAATCAGGGCTCTTATGAAGTAGGATATTGCCGGCTAACGGTGATAGATGTAAGTAAAAAGATAACAGAAAAAGAAATTGATGATCTTTTTATTGCATTCCAAGAAGATTGGTTTGAAGAAGCTTTTGAAAAACTTAAAAGAAAGTATAAAAAGTTAAGATTTCAAAGCCAAGGAAGTACAGAGTATGAGATAGAAGTAAGAATTACAAATCCCAAACTCAAATCTTTCAAGAAAAAGTGAATGAGATGTTGCCTTTTATATGAAAATATTTAAGGCAACTAAGATTCATATAAATAGAAATTAAATATGATTGCTCAAGCTAAAATATATGTTAGCTTGAGCATTTTTTGTAAATATGTTATAATAAATATATTGGAACACATAGTTGTTTCTTATATATAGGGTAGTGGAAAAATTTAAATTATTATTTATGGAGCCCACTGCCTAGTGTGGGAGAAAAGGAGATAAAACAACATGAATCAGCAAGAATTTAACACAGTAACCCACAAATTGCAACTCTTAAATCCGTTTGCAAATATCGGTCTTTCAAGCAGAAGTACCTCTGTAATATGGTCAGAGACAGCGGCAGAGGAACTTGTATTACCGCCGATGCTCAAATTGTCCTATGGGAGACTTATGTATGGAAAGTCAGGCATTGAGGTAAGAGCTTACGAATAGGTGCAAACAGCGGAATTATAGGGGAGTTTTTAAAGTGCGAGGCGGGCTGCAAAAGGCCCGTTTAGCATTTTTTATAATTGAAAATTATATATAAATTTTATCTATTTATAAATCAAGTATTTACAAATTATAAAAATATGTTATAATGTATTACATAATATTTAAGACGATTGATTAAGAACTAAGTAATAAATAAACTTTTTAAAGAGAGTCTATGGCAGGTGTAAATAGATAAAAGTATTTATGAAATCTACTCTTAAAATGTTTCTAGTAAACTAGACCGAGTTGTTGCAGGTTATAGCAATATAATGAGAAGATTAATTTATTTTAATCTAAAAAAAGGTGGTACCGCGAAATATTCGCCCTTATGCAATTTTGCATAAGGATTTTTTTGTATTTATGGAAAAGTAAAATGATTTTTACTAAAAAGTTTTATTTGAATAATAAGATTTTTAATAATATTATATTTAAACATAAGATGAAAATATAAAAATAATATGTTTGGAGGAAAATATGATATTTAATGGAAATGATATAAGAAAATTAATTGATGAAGAAAATATATTAGAAAATTGTAATAAAGAATATATTAGTTCAGGATCTTGTGATATATCAATGAGTAGTGAGATTTTAAAAATTAAGAAAACATTTAAAGCAATTGATTTATCAGAGCCTGAAAAAATAGAAAATATGTATGAAAAAATTGAAATAAAAGAGAGCTATAATTTTAAACCTAATGAAGTAATTTTTGTTATACTTAATGAAAAAGTAAAACTTACGAGTAATATGGTTGCACATATTAGACCAAGAACATCTTTAAGTAGATTAGGAATAGTAATAAATTTTCAACATATAAATGCAGGATATGAAGGAATTTTAAATATTGCAATGTACAATTTATCTCCAAATACTTATAAAATGAAACCAGGAATGAGAATAGGTCAGATAGTATTTGAAGAATTAACAGATGGAATTACAGATGATTTAATATATAGTAATGAGAAAACTCCAATGTATCAAAATGAAGATGGAACAGTAGGATCAAAAATCTATGTTGATTTTATAGGAAAAGTAGTTAGACATTTTAAAGGAAATTATTATTTTATAGAAAATATAAGTATGGATTCAGAAACTAAGGAAGATATAATAGTATATAGACCACTGTATGAAAGAGAAGACTCAATGCTTTGGACAAGGCCTGCAAAAATGTTTTTTGAAGAAATTGATGAAAATAGAAAAGACAATGTAACAGGACAAAAACATAGATTTGAAGTAGTAGAAGATTTAACTAAGGATTATATAAAAAAGGATTAAATAAAGAATTTAATATAAGTTTATTATAAGATAAAGGAGGAAAAAATTATGAATGAAGTAAAAGAAGGAGAAGTATATCGTCATTTTAAAGGACCATTTTATTATGTAATGTGTGTAGGGTTAGATTCGGAAACAAGAGAAAGAATGGTTGTATATAAACATTTAGATAATTCGCAAATAATTTGTGTGAGATCTGAAAAAATGTTTTTAGAAGAAATACCAGAAAGACCAGATAATGTAACAGGCCAAAAATATAGATTTGAGCGTATAGATAATTTAAAAGATTATAATTTAAAATAGGAGGAATAGTTATGGAAAAAGTTGAAGTAGGTAAAAAGTATAGACATTTTAAAGGTCATATTGTTGAGGTTTTAGGAATAGCTAAACACTCCGAAACTTTAGAAAATTTAGTTATTTATACTCATCTAGGAACAGGAGATATGTGGGCAAGACCAGAAGTAATGTTTTTAGAAGAAGATGATGTAAGTAATAAAGAAGGAAACACAACAGGTCAAAAACATAGATTTGAATTAATAGAAGAATAAAATTGATTTTTAGAATTGGGGGATATAATATGATAGATATAAAAATATTAAGAGAGAATCCAGAAATGGTAAAAGAAAATATTAGAAAAAAATTTCAAGATCATAAATTAAATTTAGTTGATGAAGTGCTAGAATTAGATAAAGAAAGCAGAGAGTTAACATTAATGTGTGATGATCTTCGTATGAAAAGAAATTCTATAAGTAAAGAAATTGGAAATCTTATGGGACAAGGAAAAAAAGAAGAAGCAGAAAGCAAAAAACAAGAAGTACAAGAGATCAATGATAAATTAGCAGCAAATGAAGGAAGAGAAGATGTCTTAAAAGAAGAAATAAAAAGTAGAATGATGAAAATTCCTAATATTATGGATAAATCAGTTCCTATAGGAAAAGATGATAGTGAAAATGTAGAAAATGAAAAATTTGGAGATCCAGTTGTTCCAGATTATGAAATACCATATCATGCAGATATAATTGAAAGTTTATGTGGTTTAGATAAAGAAAGTGCGGGAAGAACAAGTGGAAATGGATTTTATTATTTACTAGGAGATGTAGCAAGATTACATGAAGCAATGATTGCATATGCTAGAGATTTTATGATAAATAAAGGCTTCACTTATTGTATACCACCTTTTATGATAAGAAGTGATGTTGTAAATGGTGTTATGAGTTTTGAAGAATTAGAAGCTATGATGTATAAAATTGAAGGTGAAGATCTTTACTTAATAGGTACAAGTGAACATTCTATGATAGGAAAATTTAAAGGTCAAATAGTGAAAGAAGAAGAATTACCTATAGCTATAACAGGATATTCTCCATGTTTTAGAAAAGAGGTAGGTTCTCATGGATTAGAAGAAAGAGGCTTATATAGAGTTCATCAATTTGAAAAACAAGAAATGATTGTACTTTGCAAACCAGAAGAACAAATGGATTGGTACAATAAAATGTGGAGTTACACAGTAGAATTTTTCAGAAGTCTAGATGTACCAGTAAGAACATTAGAATGTTGCAGTGGAGATTTAGCAGATTTGAAAGTTAAATCTTGTGATGTTGAAGCTTGGAGTCCACGTCAAAAGAAATACTTTGAAGTAGGTAGCTGTTCTACATTAGGAGATGCACAAGCAAGAAGATTAGGAATTAGAGCTAAAGGAGAAAAAGGAAATTATTTAGTAGCTACATTAAATAATACTGTAGTAGCAAGTCCAAGAGGATTAATAGCTGTTATAGAAAATAATTATCAAGAAGATGGAAGCATACGTATTCCAAAAGTTTTACAAGGCTATATGGGAGGAGCAGAAAAAATAGAAAAAAAATAATTATTATATAAAAACAATAATGAATGGAGAAATTATGATAGTAAAAAATCCTAAATTTGAAATATCAGCAGTAAGCAAAAAACAATATCCAAAAGGAGATTTACCAGAAATAGTATTAGTGGGAAAATCAAATGTAGGGAAGTCTTCTTTTGTAAATACAATGATTAATAGAAAAAGTTTAGCAAGAACAAGTAATGTTCCTGGAAAAACTAGACAAATAAATTTTTATAATATAGATGAAAAATTTTATTTTGTAGATTTACCAGGATATGGTTTTAGTAAAATGTCTAAAACAGAAAAAGTAATATCAGGAAAGTATATTGAAGAATATTTAGAAGAAGGAAAAAATATTTCTTTAATTGTATTTTTACTAGATATTAGGCATAAACCGACAGAAGATGATATGTTAATGTATGATTATATTTTAAGAAGTAATTTACCATTTATAGTTGTTACAAATAAAGCTGATAAAATAGCAATAACAAAGGTATCTGGTGAAGTAGAGAGAATAAAAGAAACTTTAGGAATATCATATAGTACAATATTGCCATTTTCTGCTGAAAGGAAAATCTATACAGAAGCGGTATGGAAAGAAATTGAAAATTTTATTCCAAATAATGAATAAATTGTTTAATTATGCATAAATATATATATAGAATACTATATTAGACCTTAGTTATAAATATTTTATAATTAACGTTTAGTTTTGGACAAGGAGATAATTTATGTATAATCAATATGTTAGAGAAATCAAAATAAATGAACAAAATGATAATGAGAAAAATATAGAGCTTTTAAGAAATATAGAAATTGTTAAAGAAAGTTTAACTACTATGTATAATAATTTACAGTTTGCAGATAGTGATTTGATTGATTATTATTCATATCAGATAAAAGCTGAAGAGGCTAAATATGGTTATCTTATTAAACAAGCTAAAAAGAGAAATATAAATATATAATAATGGAGTAAAAAATGGAAGAAATATTAGAAGGAATTTTAAATAGTTACCCATATCCAATAGTATTTGTAGATAATGATTATATTATTAGATTTATGAATCAAAATGCACAATATCATTACTATCAAGAAAGAGGATACAAAGATTTAATTGGAAAAAGTTTATTTGACTGTCATAGTAATGATAAATCAATAGAGAAAATAAAACAAGGGTATGAAGGTATAAAAAGAAATGGAAAAGAAGTTTTTGTATGTGTAACTACTCGAAATCAAAGAGTATACATGCAAGGAGTAAAAAATTCAAAAGGTGATTGGATTGGATTTATAGAAAGATTTGAATTAAATTTACAAATGTAATTTATACATAAATAATAAAAAGAGGAGATATAATCTCCTCTTTTTATTATTTATGAAATTTAGCATAGTATTATAAATTCTTTTTTATCTTATTCTACAGTTACTGACTTTGCAAGATTTCTAGGTTTATCAACATCTAATCCTTTTTCTTTAGAAATGTAGTATGCTAAAATTTGAAGAGGTACTACAGAAAGAATAGGAGAGATAAGGATATTTGTTTTTGGAATTTTTATTATTTCATCAAAATCATGATTTAATTCTTGGTTAGTAACTATAAAAGTTTTTGCTCCTCTAGTTACGACTTCTTGAATATTACTAATTGATTTTTCTACTAAAAGTCTATTAGTTAAAACTGAAATAACAGTTACACCATTTTCTATTAATGCAATAGGCCCATGTTTTAATTCACCAGAAGGATAAGCTTCTGAATGTATATATGAAATTTCTTTAAGTTTTAAAGATCCTTCCATTGCAACAGTATAATCAATACCTCTACCAATAAAAAATACATCTTTTTCTTTATAGATATTTTGAGCAAAGGATTTTATTTTTTCTGTATTTTTTAATACTTCTTCAAGATTAGAAGGTAGAAGAAGTATATCTTTTTTTAGTTCTTCAAGTTTTTCCTTATTTATTTCTAATTTTTCTGCAAAATTGATTGCAAGAATTGCAAGTAAAACAATTTGAGCAGTATAAGCTTTTGTAGAAGCAACAGCTATTTCAGGACCAGCATGAGTATAAATTGTATAATCTGCTTCTCTTGAAATTGAAGATCCAACTACATTTGATATAGCAATAGTTTTTGAACCTTTCAATTTTGCAAGCTTTAAAGCAGCAATAGTATCAGCTGTTTCACCAGATTGACTAATAAATATACAAAGAGTATTTTTATTTAGTATTGGATTTCTATATCTAAATTCTGATGCAGCTTCAACTTCTGTTGGGATTTCACATAAACTTTCTAAAATATTTTTTCCAGCAAGACCTGCATGCATAGCTGTACCACACGCAATTATAAAAACTTTATTAATTGTTTGTAAGAATTTTTTATCTATATCTAATTCTGGAATAACAGAATTAGAGTTTTCAGGAAGTCTAGAACCAATAGTTTCTCTTATTGATTTTGGTTGTTCATTGATTTCTTTTAACATAAAGTCAGGATAACCGTCTTTTTCAGCGGCTCCAGCATCCCAAGTAATATTTTTAATTTCTTTATTTATGGGATTTGAATTTGCATCATAGAAATCAATATTATTTCTACTAATAAAAGCAAATTCATTATCATTTAAAAGATAAAAGTCTTTTGTAAAAGATAGAATTGCAGGAATATCAGAGCTGATATAGCTTTCATTATTTCCTTTTCCAATAACTAAAGGGCTATCTTTTCTAACTACAATCATATTGTCTGGGAAATCAGAGCATAAAACTTCAATAGCATAGCTACCTTTTAACATTTTACAAGTATCTATAACAGCTGATAAAAGACGTTTTTCACCTTTTTCTTTAGAGCTTTCATAATTAAAATGAATTAGATTTGGTATAACTTCAGTATCTGTTTCTGATAAAAAAGTATATTTTCGAGATTTTAAGAAGTCCCTTAAACCTGAATAA
This sequence comes from uncultured Clostridium sp., assembly GCA_947064765.1. Lineage (GTDB taxonomy): Bacteria > Bacillota > Clostridia > TANB77 > CAG-508 > Scatovivens. Next base: position 14,537 of record CAMSWH010000003.1, on the reverse strand, counting down.
TTTTCGATTATACCATTATGAACAACAGCAAATTTATTTGAATTATCCATATGAGGGTGTGAATTGACACTAGAAGGTTTACCATGAGTAGCCCATCTAGTATGACCAATTCCTATTGTTCCTGTTAAAGAATTTATATCATCAATTTTTTCAAGTTCGTTAACACGACCTTTATTTTTTATATTTTTAATACCACTATTTTCGATAGTAGCGATTCCAGCAGAGTCATAACCTCTATATTCTAGTCTTAAAAGACCATTAATTAATATTGGTTTTGCTTGTTTTTCTCCTATATAACCAACTATTCCACACATAAAAAAACCACCTTTCTTAAATAAACTAGAGTATAATTTTTAAAGACAATAAAATTGCCATAAAATCTAGTTTATAAATAGGGTGTAAGCAAAATTACTGGTTAAAAGTCTGTTATAGTATTGCTACTATTTTTTAATTTAACCTGTGGTAGTAATTGTACCATTAGAGCATCCGCCGAATATTTCGATAACTCTAAACCTCGTCAACTATTTTTATATAAAACTTTTATTCTAAAAAATATTTTTTACAATTATATGTAAAAATATAAATAGTTCTGGCGCTAACCTTTGTTTTAAATTTTACTCCTTTCAAAATTTAAGCTTACAAAAACTAGATAAACAAATACATGAATAATTTATATTTGCTTAATTTCTAGTATACCTATTTCTATATTATAATATGTAAAAGATTAAAAAATGTCAAATGAATTTTTTGTGAACAAACTTGTTTACACGAGAAAATAAATATAATATAATCGAAATACAAAAATAATTAAGTAAATTTTCATAGCATATATATTTATTATATAAATATATACATACTGAGGATATAATAAATAAACTTTTAATAGCTTTTGCATATGAATTAATTTGCTAAAAAATTGAAGATTTTTATAATAATTGAAATGGAGTTTTTATGGAAAATTTAAAAGTAATGTATGAAGAAAAAGAAATTCAAGAAAGAATTAAAGAGGTAGCAGAAGAAATTGATAAAGACTATGTTGGCAAAGATATAGTAGTAGTTTCAGTTTTAAAAGGAGCTATATTTTTTACTGTTGATTTAGTAAAGAAAATGAAAACTCCAATAGAGTTGGAGACAGTTCAAGTTTCAAGTTATCAAGGTACAGAAAGTACTGGAAAAATTAATATGAAAAAAGATTTAGATAATAGTATAGAAGGTAGAGATGTTTTAATAGTTGAAGATATTGTTGATACAGGACATACTTTAAAATTTTTAAAAGAATATCTAATATCAAAAAAGGCAAAGAGTGTAAAAATAGCAGTATTTATGGATAAAAAGGAAAGAAGACAAGTTGATGTTGATATAGATTATACAGGATTTGTAATTCCAAATAAATTTGTGGTAGGATATGGATTTGATGTTGACGAAAAGGGAAGAAATTTACCATATGTTGGTTATATAGATAATTAAGATTAATTAAAATTAGGTGATAATATGTTTGATATTGAAGAAGAATTAAAAAAGCTTCCTGAAAAACCAGGAGTTTATTTAATGCATGATAAAGATGATAATGTTATATATGTAGGAAAAGCTATCGTTCTAAAAAATAGAGTTAGACAATATTTTAGAAAAAATAATAAAACTCCAAGAATAGAAAAAATGGTTTCTTTAATAGACCATTTTGAATATATAGTGGTTGGTAGTGAAGATGAAGCTTTGATTTTAGAGTGTAATTTAATAAAGAAATATAGACCTAAATTTAATGTATTACTTAAAGATGATAAAACATATCCATATATAAAAATAGATGTAAAATCAGATTATCCTAGTGTATTTATAACTAGAAGAATACAAAATGATGGTGCAAAATATTTTGGACCTTATGCTAACGCAGGGGCTGCAAAAGAAATGGTAAGTTTTATTAAAGAAAAATTTCAAATAAGACAATGTAAGAATTTTAGAAATCAAGATAGAGCTTGTTTGAATTACCATATAAAAAAATGTTTAGCACCTTGTATGGGATATGTTACTAAAGAAGAATATAAGAATCAAATTAATCAAATTAGTTTATTATTAGATGGAAAAATTGATAGTATAATAAAAAATTTGAAAGAGGAAATGGAAGAGCTTTCAGAAAAATTAGAATTTGAAAAAGCAGCATCCGTTAGAGATAGAATTTTAGCGATTGAAAGAATATCTGAAAAACAAAAAGTATCTAATATTTCTGAAAATAATATTGATGTAATTGGACTATATAAAAATGAAGTTACAGTTTGTATAGAAATGTTCTTTATACGAAACAGTAAAATGATAGGAAGAGAACATTACTTTTTTGATGAACTAAAAGATATGGAAGAAAGCGAAATTGTATCTGGATTTATTAAACAATATTATATGGATAAAAAAGATTTTCCAAGTAAAATAATGCTTAGATATAAATTAGAAGAAAAAGAAGCTTTAGAAAATTGGCTTTCAAATAAAGGTAATAGAAAAGTAGAATTAAAAAGCCCACAAAAAGGTGAGAAATTAAGATTTGTTGAGATGGCAGAACTAAATAGTAGAATAACTTTAGAAAATAAAACAAAAGATAAAACAGATATTTTAATAGAATTAAGAGATGTATTAGATTTAGATGAAATTCCTTATAAAATTGAAAGTTTTGATATATCAAATATATCTGGAACGTTTATTGTTGCAGGTATGTGTGTAGCACAAAACGGAGTAATAAAAAGAAATTTATCAAGAAGATTTAAAATAAAAACTGTTTATGGTCAAGATGATCCAAGATGTATGCAAGAAGTAGTAACAAGAAGATTAAAGCATTCTATAGAAGATTCTAATAGTAGTGGATTTGGAGCATTGCCAGATTTGATTTTAGCAGATGGTGGTATTACGCAAATAAGAGCAATAAAAAATGCCATGAATGATGTAAATGTTAGTATACCAGTATTTGGTATGGTAAAAGATGATAAACATTCTACGAGAGCATTAGTAGATGAAGATAAAAATGAATATAGAATTTCAGAAAATCTTTTCAACTTTATAACATCACTTCAAGATGAAGTTCATAAAACTGCTATAGAATATCATAGAAAAGTTAGAGATAAAGAAATGACAAAATCAAAGTTAGATTATATTGAAGGAATAGGAGATAAGAAAAGAACAGAGTTGCTTAAAAAGTTTGGAAGCATAAAAAATATAAAAGAAGCAAGTATTGAGGAAATATCTGAAGTTAAAGGCATTAATAAAGCTCTAGCAGAAAAAATAAAAAATGAACTTTAGTAAAATACATTTAAAGTACAAAATAAAGTTATTATAAAATATAAAATGCGAGGAGCTTTGCTGGAAGACCAGCAAAGCCCTTTTTAATATCCCAAAAATGTTATTTGATATTAATGATGACACTTGCCTCCACAGCATGGCCCGCCATCTTTGCATCCGCCTTTGCAGGAGCAGTTTCCTCCGCACTTCACAGATTGGGGATTGTCAGTAACTGTAATATCATGGGGTAATCCATCATATGTGGGAGATGCATCTGTAAAATTTATCTGTTTTGCATCCATCCGGTTTTTAGTAGTTGCATTCGCATCATTTTTCATAAACATACCTCGATTTTTTATAATCAATAGACAAATACTATCATAGTAATATTATAATATAATTTACATAAAATGTCAAAATTATATTAAGAGATTAATTTTATAAAGTATTAAGTATTGCCACAAAATTATATAATAAGTAACCTAAAATAATAAAACTAATACTTGTACTAATTAATAATAATCCTAACCAAATTTTTTTCATAAAAATACCTTCTTTCGTAAATTTGCAATCTAACCAAAGTTAGATATTATAATATATATTCATATAAATTGCTTTTATTACTAATTTTTCGAAAATAATACTAAATTCATGAAGTGTGCTAAAAATATATATTGAAATTATTGTAAATTGTTTGTGAATTATTCTTCTAAAACTTTGATTTCCTATATACAATATTATATAATTTAAAAATCAATAGTTAATAAAAAACATTACATGAAATTTTAATAAATAAAAAGATATATAATGAAATATATGCTTATTATACTAGGAGGAAATATGAAAGTAATAATTGGTAAAACAGCTGGTTTTTGTCCAGGTGTGAGGAATGCAGTAGAAAAAGCAAAAGAATCTTTAAAAAAAGAAGATAAAATATATTGCTTAGGGGAGATTGTACATAATAAACATGTTATACAAACTTTAGAGAAAAGTGGTATGATTACAGTAGAAAATATTGATGAAATACCAAATAATTCAAAAGTAATATTTAGATCTCATGGAGAACCAAAAATTAGATATGATATAGCAAATGAAAAAAAATTAGAAATAATTGACTTAACATGTGGAAATGTTAAATCAGTACATTTTAAAGTTGAAAGAGAAAAAGAAAGTTCTTTTATTATTATAATAGGCAAAAAAAATCATCCAGAAATAATAGGAACAAAAGGGTATGCAGGAGATAATTCATATGTAATTGAAACTGAAGATGATATATTAGATGCTTATATTGAATATGAGAAGACTAATTTAGGAAGAGTATATGTAGTATCTCAAACAACATTTTCAAGTATGAAATTTGATGAATTAGTTAAAGAAATAGAAACCAATTTTATAGAAGCAGATATTATTGTAGATAAAACAATATGTAATGCAACAGAGACAAAACAAAAAGATACTAGAGAAATTGCAAAAAAGGCAGATGTAGTGGTTGTAATAGGTGGAAGAAATAGCGCAAATACTAAGGAACTTATTAAAATAGCTAAAGAAGAATGTAAAAATGTTTATGGAATAGAGAATGTAAAAGAGTTAGAAAATGAGAATTTTTCTAAGATATCAGAAGTTGCTATAACAGCAGGAGCATCAACACCATCAGAAGTAATAGAAGAAGTAAAAAGTTTTTTTGAAAATAAATAGTAAAAGTAAAAGCTATAGGAAAACTCCTATAGCTTTATTATTGCTATTTATATACATAAAGTGATATAATATTAAATGATAATTAACAAAAAGTATATATAAATTAATTTTAAGGAAGAAAATTATGGAAATAGCAAGAGATTGGAAAGATTATGAAATTTTAGATATGTCGGATGGAGAAAAATTAGAAAGATGGGAAAGTATAGTTCTAATAAGACCAGATCCACAAATAATTTGGAAAGAAAAAACATATCCAGAAAAATGGAAAACAGCAAATGCAAGATATTCGAGAAGTAATACTGGTGGTGGAGCTTGGAAATATAATAAAAGAATTCCTGAATCTTGGCAAGTTCATTATAAAGATTTAACTTTTAACATCAAACCAATGGGATTTAAACATACAGGATTATTTCCAGAGCAAGCTGTTAACTGGGATTGGATGATAAATAAAATAAAGTCTTCTGGAAGAAAAGATATAAAAGTTTTAAATCTTTTTGCATATACAGGAGGAGCAACAGTTGCTTGTAGTTATGCAGGTGCTAGTGTTTGTCATGTAGATAGTTCAAAAGGTATGGTAGCTTGGGCAAAAGAAAATGTTGCATCATCAGGATTAGAAAATAGACCAGTTAGATTTATAATTGATGATGTTACAAAATTTGTTCAGCGAGAAATAAGAAGAGGAAATAAATATGATGCAATTATTATGGATCCGCCATCTTATGGAAGAGGAAAAAATGGTGAGGTATGGCAATTTGAAAATAATATAGCAGATTTAGTGGAATTATGTTCAGAGGTTTTATCAGATGATCCATTATTCTTTTTAATAAATTCTTACACAACAGGAATTTCATCAAAAGTTTTAGAAAATATTTTAAGTATAAAATTAAAAATGAAAAAAGGAAAATTATCTTCTGGAGAAATTGGATTGCCTATGAAAGCTTCAAAATTAGTGTTGCCATGTGGAATATATGGACGCTGGGAAAAGTAAGAAAGGAAGTTTTAATATGAGAAAATATAATTTTAATACAGAAAATTGTAAATTTGCAAAACCAAAAAAGAAAATGGTTTTATTAAGAGAAGATGACGATATACTTTTTTTAGGATTAGAAGATGAACAAGGAAATTTAACATCAAAGATAAAAGTATTACATATATCAAAATTAACTAATTTAACTAACTTCTTTATAAGAGGATTCAATATTCAAATAGAGGGATTAGATGATGTGCCACTAACTATTCCTATGGAAGATTTAATGGAAGTAGAACGAAAAATTATAGTAACAGATAGTAATGCTGATGAAAGAACTAAACAAGCAGAAGATAAACTAAAAGAAAAGTTTAAAGGAGACTTGTGGAAAGAAGAATACTTAAGAACAGTAATTTATTTAGATAATGAGAATAACGATTTAGCAAATAATAATATAGTATTTAGAGTAACTCAAGAAGAAGATGTTGTAAAAGCAACAATGCATTTAGGAAATAATTTACCAGGAGATCAAAAATATATAATTAAATTTTTCTTTACAAGAACAGATTTATCTGAGGTTAAAGAATTTTTTAGTGATGCATTATCAGTAGAGCCTGTTACAAGAGAAATAAATTCTTATAGAACAGAATATAAAAGTGTATTTGGAGATGTGGCTTTTGATAAGTTTAAAGATGAATTTGCTGAATATTCTGTAGTTGAGCTTGAATTAGATAAATTAAAAGAAGAAAATGATGATTCTGATAGAATGACTAAGAAAGGATTAGTAATTGCAGGTGATTTAGGATTAGAAGGATGCAGGGTAGTAGATGTAGGTACAGAAGCAATTTTTGAAGAAGTATCTGGAACACCATTTTTTACAGCATATAAAGTACCTAAAAAAAGAAAGCAATAGATTTTGAAGAAAAGTAAAAGATAAATCAAAATATGGAGAAAATATGGATTTAAAAATATTATATGAAGATAATCACATAATTGTTGTAGAAAAACCTGTAAATGTACCATCACAAGAGGATAAAACTGGTGATGAAGATATGCTTTCTATTATAAAAAAATATATAAAAGAAAAGTATGATAAACCAGGAGATGTATATTTAGGTTTAGTTCATAGATTAGATAGACCAACAGGAGGAGTAATGGTTTTCGCTAAGACTTCAAAAGCGGCAAGTAGGCTTAGCGAACAAGTTAGAGAAAAACAAATGCATAAAAAATATTTATGTATTGTTGATGGAAAAATGGAAGCAAGTAGTGGAACCATGAAAGACTATCTTGTAAAAAATGAAAGAACTAATACAAGTAAGGTTGTATCAAAAGAAACTAAAAATTCTAAAGAGGCAATTTTGGATTATGAAGTAGTAAAGTATAGTGAAGAAATAAATTTATCTGTTGTAAAAGTAAATTTACATACAGGTAGACATCATCAAATAAGAGTTCAGTTTGCATCAAGAGGTCATAGTTTATCAGGAGATCAAAAGTATGGAACTAGAGGTAGAGGAAAGCAACTTGCACTTTGGGCATACAGTTTAAGTTTTATTCATCCAACCACAAAAGAAATGCTAGAGTTTGAAGATTATCCAGAATTAGTTGGAAGTTGGAAAATTTTAGAAGATTAGTAATTTGTTAAAGTTTGATAAGTAAAAAACTCAAATACAATAGTGCAGAGTGAAAGAAACACAAAATACATAAAAAATATAAATAATGTAGTAAAAATATGAAAAAATGAAATAACTATTAATATAATTTGTGGACTTGAAGTTCATTTTAATTAATAGTTATTTTTTTTCATATTTAATAAAAACAAGAATAACTTTTAATAAAAGAAATTTTAGGAGGTTTTTACGAATGGATAAAATTATGAGATACAGTTTTGTTGTTGGACTATTAATAGTTTGTATTTTGCAGTTTGCATTATCTTCAAATGCAAGTACTCTTAGTAATGAAATGTTAGCTTGGGGATTTAGAAGAGGAGAAAACCATAAACAAGCGACATTAGATGTAGCAAGTGAAAAGGTTATAAAAGAATTTGATGGAATTTCAATGGGAAATGAAAATAGCAATAAAGTATATTTAACTTTTGATTGTGGTTATGAAGCAGGTTATACAGAAGCAATATTAGATGCATTAGCAGAAAATAATGTTAAAGCTAGTTTTTTTATAACAGCACATTACTTGAATACTGCAAGTGATATTGTAAAAAGAATGATAGAAGAAGGGCATATTGTAGGGAATCATACAGTAAATCATAAATGTTTACCAGATATTAGTGATGAAGAAATAAGAAAAGAAGTTATGAACTTACATAATAGTGTGTATGAAAAATTTGGATATGAAATGACATATTTTAGACCACCAAAGGGAGAATTTAGCGAAAGAGTTATAAGTGTAGTAAAAGATTTAGGATATACAACAGTTATGTGGTCATCTGCATATGATGATTGGGATAAAGAAAAGCAAGGTAGAGAAGAATATGGAAAAAAGAAGATTGTAGATAATATGCATAATGGATGTGTTTTGCTATTACATGCAACTTCAAGTGATAATAGCAAGATATTATCAGATGTAATAAAAGATATAAAAAACATGGGATATGAGTTTAAAAATATAGATGAATTCGAAAGATAATTTATTGAATTATAGTTAATTGTGTGATAGAATACCAAATATAAAATAGCATATAGGGAGTAAGAAAATGGATTTTTTAGATATAGAAATTAATGAGCGAATATATAAAAGAATAATAATAGTAGCTATTGTTTTTGTTATTTTATATTTGGCTTTTACAATGAGCTCACTTTTAATTTTTAAATCATATACATTAGGCCCAAATACAACTGTGACTAATGAAGGAATAAATACACATATTGATTTATTAGAACCTAAAAAGGTAAGTAAAAAAGTAGAAATAGCAGGATGGGCTTTTAAAGAAGGAGAGAAAATAGGAACAGTTAATTGCAATTATGTTTTAAAACATCAAGATACAGGAAAAATGTATTTGATGAGAACACAGATGGAAGAAAATATAAACATAACAGAAGAAGAACATAAATTAGCAGGTCTTCATGCACAATGTTTAACAATTGGAATGCCAAAAGGTTGGTATGATATTTATGTATTATATCAAAATGATTCAGAAGATATATTAGCATCAACACTAATATCTGTAGAATTTGAGTAATAAGGAATGGAGTTAAAATGAAAGAGAAAATAAAGAATTTTTTTAATGAAAATGGAAGACTTGCAATTTTTATTTTATTTATATTAGAAATATTTTTAATGATGTTTGTAACACCTAATAAATATGATGATCAATATTTTATAGAACAAGTTACAAATAAGAGTATATGGTCATTTGTTGGACCTAGATATTATTGGTGGAGTTCAAGAATTATAATAGAATATGCATTATGTTTAGTTTTAAAAATATCAAAATATGCATGGATTTTAATAGAAGCCTTAATGGTAGCACTAGCAGGATATTCTATATCAAAAGTATTTATAAAAGATAATAAAAATGATAATACAATGATGTTAATATTTATGATATTAATATATCCATTAGATGTTATGGCTAGTGCTGGATGGGCTGCTACAACAGTAAATTATATGTGGCCATTAGCTACAGGATTATTTACATTAATACCTATAAGAAAGATGTGGGATGGAGAAAAAATAAAACTTTATGAATATCCATTATATACACTTGCTTTATTATTTTCTGGTAATGCAGAGCAATCTTGTGCAATATTAGTAGGAGTTTATTTATTGTTTTCTATTTTAATGATATTAAAAAACAAAAAAATACATCCATATATGGTTATACAAACTTTAATCATAATAGCAAGTTTAGTGTTTATATTAACATGCCCTGGAAATCATGCTAGAAATGATGTTGAAATTGAAAGACATTTTAAAGACTTAGGAATGCTAAGTATGCTAGATAAAATATCTTTAGGCTTAACATCCACAATAGGTCTTTTAATAGGTAAGGGAAATATAATATATGCAATGTTAAGTTTATTAGTTGCTGTATATGTTTGTACAAATTATAAAGAAAAAATATATAAAATAGTTAGTGTAATACCATTATTATCAGTAGTATTATGTTATTTTACTTTAGAGACAACTGTTAGATTTTTTCCATTTTTAGGATTTTTTAATGAATTATTAGCAGAAGAACAAGTAATGTTAACTGCTGCAAACTGCAATAACTTATTATATGTAATACCATTGATTTTTGCTTTTGTTAATTTTATTAGTTTAGGAATATCAATATTACTAATATTTAAAAATTTAAAAAATAATGTAGCAATAATTGTTTTTTTAGCTGGACTAGCTTCAAGAATAGTTATGGGATTTTCTCCAACAGTATTTATTTCTGGTGAGAGAACAATGATATTTTTTGAATTTGCAATGATAATAGTGAGTATACTAATATGGCAAGAATTAATTAAGAAAACTGATAAGAATGATATAAAAACTCAAAATAAGCTTAAAGCAATAATAAAAGGCGCAGGAGTACTGCAATATATAAGCATGTTATTATGTATTTTAATTACACAAAAATAATAGATTAGTACAAAGGAGAGTAAGATATGAATGTTTCAAATTTTACAGAAAAATCAAAAGAAGCTATAACTATTGCTAGTAATATTACTACAAGTAATAATAATCCAGAAATAACAGATTTTCATATGATAAGTGCTTTTTTAGAAGATAGAGAAAGCTTAATAACTTTATTATTAAAGAAAATGGATGTTGATGTTAATTCATTGAAATCAGTAATTCAATCTGAAATAGATAGAATGCCTAAAGTTACTGGAACAGTTGCATTAAGATTTTCGCAAGAAGTAGAAAAAGCCTTAGACGAAGCAGAGAAACAAGCACGAACAATGAAAGATGAATTTATATCTGTAGAACATTTAATGTTGGGGATTTTAGAATGTGCAACAGATGATTTAAAAAGAATTTTTAAAACTTATAAAATAGATAAACATAAATTTTTAGTAGCATTAAAAGATATAAGAGGGAATGTTTCTGTAAATAGCGATACTCCTGAAAATTCATATGATGTTTTATCAAGATTCGGTAAAAATGTAACAGATTTAGCAAGGCAAAATAAATTAAATCCTGTTATAGGTAGAGATGATGAAATAAGAAATGTAATAAGAATATTATCTCGTAAAACAAAAAATAATCCAGTTCTTATCGGTGAGCCAGGTGTCGGAAAAACAGCTATAGTAGAAGGACTAGCTCAAAGAATTATTAGAGGAGATGTTCCTACAAGTTTAAAAGGAAAAACAATTTTTGAATTAGATTTAGGACTATTAGTAGCTGGTGCAAAATATAAAGGAGAATTTGAAGAAAGATTAACAAGTGTCTTAAAAGAGATAGATAAAAGTGAAGGAAATATAATACTATTTATTGATGAAATTCACAACTTAGTAGGTGCAGGAAAATCTGATGGTGCAATGGATGCAAGTAATCTTTTAAAACCACGTTTAGCAAGAGGAGAACTTCATTGCGTTGGTGCTACAACATTAGATGAATATAGGGAATATATTGAGAAAGATCCAGCTTTAACTAGACGTTTTCAACAAGTATTAGTCCTAGAGCCAACAGTTGAAGATGCAATTACTATTTTACGTGGTATACAAGAAAAATTTGAAATATTCCATGGTGTTAAAATACAAGATTCTGCTTTAGTAGCAGCAGCTAATTTATCTAATAGATATATAACAGATAGATACTTACCAGATAAAGCAATAGACTTAATAGATGAAGCATGTGCCATGATAAGAAGTGAAGTAGAGTCTATGCCAACAGAACTTGATGTTATTTCAAGAAAAATAATGCAATATGAAATTGAAGAGAAATCTTTGGAAAGAGAAGATAAAGAAGATGCAAGAGTTCAAAAACAACTTGCTATTATAAGATCAGAGCTTTCAAAATTGAGAGATAAATTTCAAGACATGAAAGCAAAATGGGAAAATGAAAAGAAAAATATTTCAAGAATTCAGAAATTAAAAGAAAAAATTGATGATGTAAATGCTGAAATAGAAAAAGCAGAAAGAAATTATGACTTGAATAAAGCAGCAGAGTTAAAATATTCAACATTGCCTAATTTAAAAAAGGTATTAGAGCAAGAAGAAAAAGAAGTTGAAAAAATGCAAGGTAAAAATACTTTATTAAGAAATAAAGTTACTGAAGAAGAAATTGCTACAGTTGTTTCAAAGTGGACTGGTATACCAGTATCAAAATTAGCAGAGGCAGAAAAAGTAAAATTACTTAATTTAGAAAATATTTTGCATGAAAGAGTAATAGGACAGGATGAGGCAGTAAAAAAGGTTAGTGAAGCAATAATAAGAGCTAGAGCTGGAATTGCAAATCCAAATAGACCAATAGGTTCATTCTTGTTTTTAGGACCTACTGGTGTGGGAAAAACAGAACTTGGTAAAACTTTAGCAGCTACACTTTTTGATGATGAAAAAAATATGATAAGAATAGATATGTCTGAGTATATGGAGAAATTTAGTGTTACAAGATTAATAGGTGCACCTCCAGGATATGTTGGATATGAAGAAGGAGGACAATTAACTGAAGCAGTTAGAAGAAAGCCATATTCGGTTGTCTTATTTGATGAAGTTGAAAAAGCACATCCAGATGTATTTAATATATTTTTACAAATATTAGATGATGGAAGAGTAACAGATTCACAAGGTAGATTAATAGATTTTAAAAATACAGTAATAATATTAACTTCTAATTTAGGTTCACAATATATATTAAAAAGTATAGCCGAGCATAAAGAAATAACAGAAGAAACAAAAGATGCTATTGATAAGATATTAAAACAACATTTCAGACCAGAATTTTTAAATAGATTAGATGAAATAATATGTTTTAAAGCTTTAGATAAAGAAGCTGTATATAATATAGTTTCACTTATTCTAAAAGGTGTTATTAAGAGATTAAAAGAAAAAGGAATAGAATTATCATTTACCCAAAATTCTATTAAGTGGCTTGTTGAAGAAGGTTATGATATGGAATTTGGTGCTAGACCTTTAAAAAGAATAGTACAATCACAAGTTGAAACACTTTTAGCAAAAAAGATGATAGCGAATGAAGTTGGAGAAGGGGATAAAATAGAAGTATATTATGATAAGAGAATAGAAGGTTTAAATATTAGACCTAAAGTAGTAATAGAAGAAAGTACAAATCAAAATAAAGAAAGCACGACAAAAGAGAGTGAGAATATATCTAAAGAAGATAATAATGAAGAAAATTATTAAAAGTAAGATAAAATTAAAGTGGGGAATAGAATCGTACCCACTTTAATTTATATATAAGTAAAATAGATTTATTATATAAAAAAGATAAATGTAAACACTTTTTGTGTCTATATTTATCTTTTTATTTTGCTTTTTAAAAGATTTCTTTATTTATATGTATTATTGTTTTGGTAAAAGTTTATATACTACTTTAAAGGCATTAAAGTTTTCTATTTCATTATTATATAAACAATCTAAGTATGAATTAAGTTCATTTAAATTTGAACAAGCTCTTATGATAGCTGGATTTAAACTAGAATTAAACATTAATTCTAAAGATAAATCTAAAGCAGCATATACTGAAGAATTTTCTTTTACTCTCATTAAACTGTAAGCTTCTTTAAAACGAGATATTACAGGATTTTTGAAAGTTGCAAGAGGAAGCACATATTCATTTTCAATAACTTCTTCAATAGATTTATATTGTGTATTTGTATTAAGTATTTCTAATATTTCTCCTAATGAATAAGGTAAGTAAACTTTTTGTGTTTCTTCTGATATTAGAAGGGTTCTATTTTCAAATATTGAATTATCATTTTCATTTATTTCTTCTTGATCATTATCAGTTATTTCTTGTTCTTGAGCATTAGAATTTTCGTTTTCAACATCATTTTCTAAATCAGAAATTATATCTGATAGGGAATCCATCATCTTAAATAAATCAGCTGTAGGATCATCTATTATATCTTCATCATTATTATTGTCATCTTCTAGTACAGTATCAAAAATACTTTCTTCTTCAATAATATCTTGAGATTCTTCTAATTCAAGATTGTTATTATCATTAACATATTCTTCAAATTCGTTAGAGTAATTTTGAGAATTATCAATTTCTTCGTTATATAAATCCTCAGGAGTTGAATTTTCAACTGTTAAAACTTCTGTTAATAATTCTTCTTTCATTTTATCATCTATAATGTAATTTTTTGAAGAGAATTTGTCAGTTAAAATATTTTCAATATTTGAAAGTTCATCAGAAGTATCTTCGAAAGAAGGGATAGAAGTATCTAATTTATTAAGATATTCTACAATATCTTGAACTTCATCAGCAATAACGTCTTCTACAGCATGTTCTTGAATTACATCAGTGATAACGTCGTATTCTGTAGCAGGTTCATCATTTTCACTAGAAATACCTTCAACAATAGGATCTTCATGAATATCATCATAAAATTGTTCACTAGAAAATTCTTCTATAATAGATTCTTCAGAGATTATATCACCTAAAATATTTTCGTTAGAATTTTCTTCTACAACAGGTTCTTCAGAAA
>CAMSWH010000002.1 GCA_947064765.1 uncultured Clostridium sp. | reverse complement strand
CGTACATACTTAGAAGTACATAGAAATATCCCTTTTTCTAAGGAAGTAGATGAAAAGATACATTTAATTTTCTATAATAAAATAAAAGAAAAATTAGATAATGAAGGGATAGCAATTGTTGATGCTGGAGTAGTACATCCTGCATCAAGAGTTGAAATGTTAGCTATGCTTGAAGGAAACTATTCAAAAGTAATCTTACTTGTTATGAATCCACCTAAACAAAAAATAATAAAACAAATTAAAGGTCAAATGTCAGACAGAGCGAGACCAGGTTTGTGGGAAGATGTTGAAGAGGAATATGGATTTATGCAGATACAGATTCAGGAGGACATGCTTCAGATGGGTGCAGATGAAGTTTACATGATTTAAAAAAATCGGGAAAAAATAGAATGTCTAGTTTTCGCTAGGCATTCTGTTTTTTATTTAGAAGGAAAGTTCTATACATTTTTACATAAAGGATTTGATAATCTTTTTAAATATTGTAGAACGTTTTACATAATATGAATACTATATAATGGGAGGAAAAAAATAATGGAAATAGTTTTAGGAATACTTATTCCTTTTTTTGGAACAACAGTAGGTGCATTAATGGTATTCTTTATGAAAAATAGTTTAAGTAAAAGGGTTGAAAAGATATTATTGGGTTTTGCATCAGGTGTTATGATAGCAGCATCTATTTGGTCTTTATTGATACCATCAATAGAAATGGCAGAAGAGCAAGGTATGATAGCTTGGATACCAGCTGTTATTGGATTTATATTAGGAATACTATTTTTGCTTGTTATAGATTGCATTGTTCCTCATTTAGAAGGAGGAAAAGCTAAAGGAATAAAGTCAAAATTGAAAAATACAACTATGCTAGTTTTAGCAGTTACACTTCATAATATACCAGAAGGAATGGCTGTTGGAGTTGTTTTTGCAGGAGTTTTAGCTGGAAATACAGGAGTTACAATAGCTGGAGCATTTGCTTTAGCTATAGGAATTGCAATTCAGAATTTTCCTGAAGGAGCAATTATTTCAATGCCACTTAAAAGTGATGGAATGCCTAAAAAGAAAGCTTTTATATATGGAGTTCTATCAGGAATTGTAGAACCAATAGCAGCATTTATCACTTTATTACTTACTTCTACAATTGTACCTATATTACCATACCTATTATCATTTGCTGCTGGAGCAATGATTTATGTAGTAGTAGATGAATTAATTCCAGAATCACAAAAAGGGGAATTAGCAAGTTTAGGAACAATAGGAGTTACAATAGGATTTGTGATTATGATGATTTTAGATGTAACACTAGGATAATAAATATTTAGTTAATAAAAGGAAATTTTTTAATAAAAAGATATTAAAATAAAAAAGAAAAACTGAGCTTCAAACTATGATTTTAATTGAAGTTCAGTTTTTTACAGTTCCTTTTAATTTTATAAAGGTATAATATCAAATTTTAAGCGAATTATTGTGCTGAGAATTTTTGTTTAGCACAATCTATTTTTTGTTGTTCTGCAGTTTCTGCTTTGTACCAACCTTTTTCAGCCATTAAATTATAAATTTTATTTTGAATATCTAAAGATTCATTTAAGGCATCTTTGAAGGCACAGTGTACTTCAGCCGTTGAAGCTTCGATTGTTCCATGAAGATATAAATCACATACACCTTTTATAACTAATAATTCATTTTCCATTAAATCTCTGTCTTCCATAGTTTCCTCCTATAATAAATTTAAGAATTTATTGTATAATTCTTGATGTTTACTTTCTAATTCTTTTACATAGCTAGAAAGTTTAGCATCTGTTAATTTAGAAGATGTTTTTAATGCACAACATTTCATAAATTTTTCATGTCCTAATGCATCTTCAACATATAAAAGTTCTTTGCTTGTCATAATAAATCACAATCCTTTCTTTTAAATATCTATAAAAAGTTTTACCAAATTTTTAAGATAATATTCATTTTTATTATTAATAAAAATGGTATTTAAAATAGTAGTTTTTAAAGAAAATTTTATTTTTATAATATAATATTTGTAAATAAAAATATTGAAATTTTTGAAAAAATATTTGAATTTAAAAAATTTATATGATATTTTATATATAGTAAAAAATAAAAACGAATAAGGAGAAACAAAATGGAAAGAGAAGTAAATGAAGAAAAAAGAGCTAAATTTATTGAATTTGCAGGAAAGAGAGTAAATAATGTTTTACATGATATTCAAATTTTAGAGCCAATGGCAAGAAGTAATTCTTATGATTTTACAAAACAAGATGTAGAAGAAATGTTTGCTGCAATACAAGATACTTTAGAAGGAGCAAAAGAAGAATTTAATAGAAAGTTTGAAGAAAAAGCAAAAGCATCTAAAAAAGTATTTTCTTTTGGGACTTCTACAGTTAGTAAAGAAGAAGTTATAGAAAATAGTGTAGAACCAACAGAAGAACTAAAGGTTTAAACTTTTTAGTTATTTTTATAGTATATATTGGAAAAGTAACTAATTATATTTAGTTACTTTTTCTTATTTAATAGAAAAAATCCATATATGTATTTTATACTAATAAGAGATTTGATAAATTCTATACAAAAGTATAAGAAAATATGAATGTAAGGAGAAAAAATGAAATTAATATCGTGGAATGTTAATGGTTTGAGAGCTGCAGCAAATAAAGGATTTGCAGAATTTTTTGAACAAATTGATGCAGATATATTTTGTATTCAAGAAACCAAAATGCAATTAGAACAATTAGATATATTTACTGAAATGATGCTAAAAAATTATTATCAATATTGGAATAGTGCTGAGAAAAAAGGATATTCTGGAACAGCGATTTTTAGTAAAAAAGAACCTATAAGTGTAAAGTATGGATTAGGAATTGAAGAACATGATAAAGAAGGAAGATTAATAACTTTAGAATATGAGGAGTTTTATCTTGTAAATTGTTATACTCCAAATTCAAAAAGGACATTAGAAAGATTATCTTATAGAATGATATGGGAAGATTTAATTAGAAAATATTTAAAGGATTTAGATAAAACAAAACCAGTTATATATTGTGGAGATTTGAATGTTGCACATAAAGAAATTGATTTAAAAAATGATAAGGAAAATCATGGAAATAGTGGATTTACAGATGAGGAAAGAAACAAAATGACAGAATTATTAAATCAAGGTTTTTTAGATACTTTTAGATATAAATATCCAGATAAGGATGATAGCTATACTTGGTGGTCTTATATGTCAAATGTAAGAACTAAGAATATAGGATGGAGAATAGATTATTTTATTGTTTCAGATAGAATGAAAGATACTATTAAAGATGCAAAAATTCATCCTGAAATATTTGGCAGTGATCATTGTCCAATCGAACTACAAATAACTGGCAAAAACCTTTGACTACAATCCTTAAAACACTTGACAAAAGAGAACTATAAATGATATAGTTTTGAGAAATAAAAAATTTTAAAAGATAAATATATTTTGAGGTAAAGTATATGGAAGTTAATTCTGAAAATAGTAAAAAATATGCACTTATAGGTTATCCATTGGGACATTCAATGAGTCCTATTATTCATAAAGAATTATTAAAAATAGCTTCAGTTAATGGAAAATATAATTTAGCTGAAATTATGAAAGAAGATTTAGAAACAAGTTTTTATGAAAGTCTAAAAAAATTAAATGGATTTAATATTACAATACCTCATAAAATAAATATTATTCCTTTTTTAGATGAGCTTTCACAAAAAGCAAAACTTTTTGGTTCAGTAAATACAGTAGATATAAAGGAAAATAAAGCAATAGGATATAATACAGATTGTGATGGATTTCTTCGTTCACTAGAAGCAGAAAATATCAAATTAGATGGAGAGATTTTAATATGTGGTAGTGGTGGAGTTTCAAGAATGTTTGCATTTGAAAGTGTACTTGCAGGAGCAAAAGTAACTTTAGCCGTAAGAGATTCAAGTTTAAAAGCTGCAAATGATATAAAAAAAGAAATGCAAGAAAAATTATCAAGAGATTGTAATATTATTTTTCTTTCTGAAGCTAAAGGTAATTATGACCTAATAATAAATGGGACACCAGTAGGAATGTATCCAAATATTGATGCTTGCCCACTTGAAGAAGGTACCATAAAATCATCAAAAGCAGTTTTTGATGCCATTTATAATCCAATAGAAACAAAATTTATCAAATATGCACGTGAAGGTGGATTAAAATATGTAAATGGATTACCAATGCTTGTATGGCAAGCAGCAGTAGCTGAAGAAATATGGAATGATTTTAAATTTTCAAAAGAAGATATAAATAAAGTAATAGAGATAACTAAAAAGGAGCTTGAAAAGCATGAATAATATTATTCTTTGTGGTTTTATGGGAGCTGGTAAAACAGCTGTTGGAAAAGAACTTGCTAAATTACTAGAATATAATTTTATAGATACTGATGAATTAATTGAAAAAGAACAGAAAATTACTATAAAAGAAATTTTCAAAAAATATGGAGAACAATATTTTAGAGATTTAGAACATGAGGCATCTAAAAAAATTGCTGATATGGAAAAAACTGTTGTATCAACAGGTGGAGGATTAATGACATATCAGTATAATTGTGATGCGATAAAAAAAGGGGGCAAAGTGATTTTTCTTGATGCTTCCTTTTATATTATATGTGAAAGAATAGGAGAAGATGATACAAGACCACTTTTTAAAGATAAATTTAAAGCTGAAAAATTATATAATGAAAGAAAAGAAAAATATAAATCAGTAGCAGATATTATAATTGATGGAGATATGACAGTAGAGAAAACGGTTTCTGAAATATTAAAATTAATTTAAAATGTGTGTTTAATAAGAGTTGTACTATTTTCTATTAAATAAAGTGGTATATAAGGAGTAATTTATATGAGAAGTTTAAGAGTAAATGTAGGTAAAGGATATGAAATTTTAATTGAAAAAGGTATAATTTCAAGTTGTGGAGATTATATAAAAAATGTAAGTAAGGCAAAAAAAGTATGTCTTATAAGTGATACAAATGTATATCCTATTTATAAAGATAAAGTTATAAAATCCTTAGAAGCAAATAAATTTGAAGTTATAAATTATGTTTTTGAAGCAGGAGAAGGTTCTAAAACAATAGAAACGGTAACAAAAATGGTAGAGTTTATGGCAGAAAATGCACTTACAAGAAATGATTTAGTTGTAGCGCTTGGAGGCGGAGTTTGTGGAGATATGGCAGGTTTTGCTGCATCAATATATCTTAGAGGAATAGAATTTGCACAAATTCCAACATCATTACTTGCACAAGTAGATTCTTCAGTGGGAGGGAAAACCGCTGTAGATTTGCCACAAGGAAAAAATCTTTGTGGAGCGTTTCATCAACCTTGTATTGTTTTAATAGATCCAGATACACTTAAAACACTTACACCAAAATATTTTTCAGATGGAATGGCAGAAGCAATAAAAATGGGATGCATAAAAAGTTCTAGTTTATTTGAGAAAATTGAAAATGAAGATGCAAAAGAAATTATTGATGATATTATTTTTGAATGTGTAAGACTTAAAGCAACTGTTGTTGAAAATGATGAAAAGGAAAAAGGCGAAAGAGCATTATTAAATTTTGGGCATACTGCAGGCCATGCAATTGAGAAATTACATAATTTTACTACTATATCACATGGAGAAGCTGTTGGTATAGGAATGGTAATAGTTTCAAAAGCAGGTGAAGCAAATGGAATAACAGAAAAGGGAACTACTGATAGAATTATTAAAGTTCTTAAAAAATATAATTTAAAAATAGAAGATAAGCATTCATTAAAAGATATAATAATTGAGATGAATTCTGATAAAAAAAGAACAGGAACTGCGATTAACTTTATTTTACTTTATTCAATTGGAGAAAGTTTTATAAATGCAATTAATAATGAAGATATTTCAAATTTTTTTAAGGTAGATTAAATAAAGTTTAATTATAAAAGCAGATTAAATAAAGTTTAATTATAAAATTATTATAAAATTAATGCAGAGATGAAAGTTATTATAGCTATTTTGTAGTAGGAAGTGAGAAAAATTATGAGTATTGTAAATATAGAAAAATCTTTTTTTAAAGGAGAAGTAAATATTCCACCTTCAAAATCAGTAGCACATAGGGCAATATTATGTTCATTTTTAGCAGGAGGAGGGAACGTTTCTCCTATTATCGATTCAAATGATATGAAGGCAATGAATCAAGTTATAAATGCTATAAAAAATGGAAGTAATGTTTTGGATTGCATTGAATCAGGAAACACATCAAAATTTATAATTCCTGTTGCAGCAGCTTTAGGAAAAAATGTTACAATTACTGGATCTGGAAGATTACCAGAAAGACCAATTGATGAATATTTAAGAATATTACCTAAGCATGGTGTAAAATGTATTTCACAAGGAGGATTACCTCTAACAATCGAAGGTAAACTTGAGCCAGGAAAATATGAGGTAGCTGGAAATATTAGTTCTCAATATATAACAGGATTACTTTTAGCTCTTCCAATTTTAGATGGAGATAGTGAAATTGTTCTTACAACAGAACTTCAAAGTAAACCATATGTTGATATGACAATAAAGGTTATGAGCGATTTTGGAGTAGATATTAAGGAAACAGAAAATGGATATTTTATAAAAGGTAATCAAGTTTATCAAAAACGTGATTATACTGTAGAAGGAGATTGGTCACAAGCAGCATTTTTCTTAGTAGCGGGAGCAATAAATGGAGATGTAACACTTAAAGGATTAAAAATGGATTCAACACAAGGAGATAAGGAAATAGTCAATATTTTAAAACGTTTTGGAGCAGATATTAATATAAATGAAAATAGTATCCATGTTAAAAAATCTGATTTAAAAGGTATAGAAATAAATGCATCAGATATTCCCGATACTGTTCCATCTATTGCAGTTGCTTCAGCATTTGCAAATGGAACAACAATTATAAGTGGAGCAGAAAGACTTAGATATAAAGAATCTGATAGAATAGAAAGTGTAGTATCAAATTTAAAAAGATTTGGAGTTGATGTTACAGAAAAACAAGATGGTATGATTATTATTGGTGATAAAGGAATAAATGGTGCAAGTCTAGAAGGATATAATGATCATAGAATACTTATGGCATTTTCAGTTATGGCATCATGTGCAGAAGGAACAACAAGTATAACTGATGCCCAAAGTATTAATAAAACATATCCAAACTTTTTTGAAGATTATAATTTTTTGGGAGGGATAGCTAATGTCATCAGTGATATGTAATAAAATTAAAGTATCAATATTTGGAGAAAGTCATGGACAAGTTATAGGATGCGTTATTGATGGATTGCCAGCAGGAGTAAAACTAGATTTAGATAGTATTTATAAAGATATGGCAAGAAGAGCTCCAGGTAAAGATAAAACTTCAACTCCTAGACTTGAAAAAGATATTCCAAATATTATATCAGGAGTAATAGATAATGTTACAACAGGAGCACCACTTACAATGGTAATTGAAAATACAAACGTTAAAAGTGGTGATTATGAAAATGTAATGACTGTTCCAAGGCCTAGTCATAGTGATTATCCAGCTTTTGTAAAATATGAAGGTAATAATGACATAAGAGGTGGAGGACATTTTAGTGGTAGACTTACTGCACCAGTAGTTTTTGCAGGAGCAATAGCTAAACAACTACTTAAAGAAAAAGGTGTAAAAATAGGGGCACATATTAAAAAGATAGGTTCTATAAATGATGAAGTTTTAGATATGAATAACATTGAAGAAAGTCTTTTAGAAGAGCTTTCAAGTAAATCTTTCTCAACTATAAGCGCTCAAGCAGAAGAAAAAATGAGGGAAGAAATTGAAAAATATAGAATGGAATTAGATAGTATAGGCGGAGAAATTGAATGTGCTGTAATTGGAGTTCCAGTTGGTATCGGTGGAAATATGTTTGATACAGTTGAAGGAAAATTAGCATCTATTCTTTTTGGAGTTCCAGCTGTTAAAGGTGTTCAATTCGGATTAGGATTTGATTTTGCAAATTCAAATGCTTCAAAGGTAAATGATGGATATGAAATGAAAGATGGAAAAGTATCATTAATTTCTAACAATAATGGAGGAGTTTTAGGTGGAATATCAACAGGAGCACCTATAGTTGTATCTGTCGCAATAAAACCTACCCCATCAATTTCAAAAGAACAAAAAAGTGTTAATCTTAAAACTCTTGAAAATGAAACACTTGTAATACAAGGACGTCATGATCCTTGCATTGTTCCAAGAGCTGTTCCAGTTATTGAAGCTGCTGTTGCACTTGGAATTTTAGATTTAATGATGTAAAGTTAATAAATGAAACAATAGTATTATTTATTAATGAAGGCTTATAGGTAGCTTAAAAAACCTAAATATATTTTAAGGAATTGAATTTATAATGAAGATATTAGTTTTGAATGGTCCAAATCTTAACATGACGGGAATTAGGAAAAAGAATGTTTATGGAGCAGAAACATTAGAAGATATAAATAAAGAACTTAAAGAATACGGAAATCAAAAAGGGATAGATATGTATTTTTATCAATCAAATCATGAAGGAGATATTATTGATATTATACATAAAAGTAAAGATGAATATGATGGAGTAGTAATAAATGCGGGAGCTTATACGCATTATTCTTATGCTATCCGTGATGCTATTGAAGCTGTTTCAGATTTTACACCATTTGTTGAAGTGCATATGTCTGATATTCATAAAAGAGAGGATTTTAGAAAAATATCTGTCATAACAGATGTATGTAAAGATCAAATTTGTGGTTTAGGAAAAGATAGTTACAAAAAAGGTATAGAATTATTATACAAGATAATATAAAGAAATGTATGTAAGTAGTTTAAATTATAGAGTTTATAGGTAAAAACTTTATAAAAACCTAAATATATTGTAAAAGGAGATGTATGATTTATCATACAAAAATAGTAATATGGAAAACAATTTAAATATAAATTTTAAAAGAAAATTACCACTTCCAGAAGAGTTAAAAAAAGAAATGCCACTTTCAGAAGAAGGTAAAAAAATTAAAGAAAAAAGAGATAAAGAAATAGCAGATGTATTTAGAGGAAAGAGTAATAAATTTATTCTTATAATTGGTCCTTGTTCAGCTGATAGAATGGACTCAGTACTTGATTATATAAATCGTCTTGTTCCAGTACAAGAGGAAGTTAAAGATAAAATAATTATTATACCAAGAATATATACAGGAAAGCCAAGAACTATTGGTGCAGGATATAAAGGAATGTTTCATCAACCAGATCCAAATAAAGCACCAGATATGTTTGAAGGTATAAAAGCAATTCGTACATTACATAAAAGAGCTATAGAAGAGACTGGATTTTGTTGTGCTGATGAAATGTTGTATCCTGAAAATTATAGATATCTTTCTGATATTTTATCATATGTTGCAGTAGGTGCACGTTCTGTTGAAAATCAAGAACATCGTCTTGTATCTTCTGGAATTAGTGTTCCTGTTGGTATGAAAAATCCTACAGGTGGAGATCTTTCTATAATGT
This sequence comes from uncultured Clostridium sp., assembly GCA_947064765.1. GTDB lineage: Bacteria > Bacillota > Clostridia > TANB77 > CAG-508 > Scatovivens. The sequence continues at coordinate 73,470 of CAMSWH010000002.1, read as the reverse complement.
TAAATTCAATTAAAGCAGCACAAGGTAGTCATACTTTTCTTTATAGAGGTTGGGAAGTAGAATCAAAAGGAAATGACATGGCACATGCAGTTTTAAGAGGAAGTGTAGATAAACATGGAAATAATCACACTAATTATCATTATGAAGATTTAATAGAATTATATGATGCGTATTGTAATGGCGGATACCAAAATCCAGCTGTTATAGTTGATACAAATCATGCAAACAGTGGAAAGAAATATTTAGAACAAATAAGAATAGCAAATGAAGTTCTTCATGCAATGCGTCATAGTGATAACATTAAGAGTATGGTAAAAGGATTAATGATTGAATCATATATAGAAGATGGATGCCAAAAACTTGAAGAAGGAACATATGGAAAGTCAATAACAGATCCATGTTTAGGATGGGAAAAAACTAAAGAACTTATTTTAGGAATTGCGAAACAACTTTAATAAATTTAGAAAAGAGTTTATTTGATAAGAAGTATAGAAAATTTTTTGTTAAATAAAGCTTTAATAAGGAAAAAAATATATTAAATAGAGGTTTTTATGGAATTAGATTTAGTAAGGAAAGAGTTAAATAAGTATGACAATATAATTAAAAACATGATAGTATTAAGAATGTCATTAATACCAATAGTAGCAGATATAAAAATAAAAAATGATTTACCACTTTTTCAAGGAAAAAGAGAAGAGGAAATTTATAAAAGTATAGAAGATTTTTGTAATGAAAAAGGAATTGCTCCTGATTTAGTAAAAGATATTTATAAATTAATAATTGCAAATGCTTTAAAAATAGAACATGATATAGCAGAGGATTCTAAAAAGTCAGTTATTAATCAAGATATATTAGTACAAAATTTAGAAGACATAAATAAAGAATTTGAAAAGTTAGAGAATATTGTAGAAAATGAAATACCAGAAATTATATCTAAAATAAGTAGACAATCTGAAGAACTAACATTAAATCAAATATCAACTTTATATTATAATAATAAAATTAATAGTTAATAGTAAACTCTTTTATTATATTATTATACTTTATAATATAACTGGAACATAAGCTAGTAATTGTGTGCTTAGAAAAGGATTAATAATGTTGGAAGTTATTTGTCTACTAAACTATAGAGGGGGGATTATATGAATTCTAAAGAGCTTCATCCAAATAAAAATCTAAAAAATATTTGTTATATAAATAATATAATAAAAAATCCCAATATTTTAATAGGAGATTATACTTATTATAATTGTGAAAAAGAAGATGTAGAGAATTTTGAGAAAGATTGTGTATTATATCATTATAAAGAATTTGGAGATAAATTAATTATTGGAAAATTCTGTTCAATAGGAGAAAATGTAAAATTTATGATGAATGCAGCAAATCATAATTTAAGCTCTATAACAACATATCCATTTACAGCTATAATGGGTAGTGAAACAAAAATTAATGAAAAACATTTATCAGAATTACCAAATAAGGGAGACACCATTATAGGCAATGATGTATGGATAGGAATGAATTCTTTAATAATGCCAGGTGTTCATATAGGAGATGGAGCAGTAATTGGTGCAAATTCAGTAGTAGCAAAAGATGTAAAACCATACACAATTGTAGCAGGAAATCCAATTAAAGAAATTAGAAAAAGATTTTCAGAAGATGAGATTAAGATTTTATTAGAAGTTAAGTGGTGGGATTGGAAAATTGATAAGATAATTGAAAATTTGGAAATAATTTTAGGAAATGATATAAGTAAATTAAAAGAATTATAAATTATACGTTGTAGGAGAAATAGATGATAAGAAAATTTGAAAAGAATGATATACATTCTGTAATGCAAATATGGAAAAATGAAAATATAAAAGCACACAAATTTATTGAAAAGGAATATTGGGAAAATAATTATAACTATGTAAAAGAAATTCTACCAAATGCTGAAATATATGTATATATTCTTAACGAAAATCTTGTAGGATTTATAGGATTAAATGAGAATTATATTGAAGGAATTTTTGTAGATACAAATAGCCAATACAATGGTATAGGAACTTCTTTAGTAAATAAAGCGAAAGAAAATAGAGATAAATTAACTTTAAGTGTATATGAAAAAAATACAAATGCTATCAACTTTTATAAAAAGAATGGATTTATAGTTGAAAGTAAAAGTATCGATAAAGATACGAATGAAATAGAATATATTATGACTTGGAACAAGTAAAAATTTGAGTAAAATACTACACAAATTAAAACTAATGTGATAAAATAGTTCAGAGTAAAAGTTTGATACCAATTTTTACAAAAACAAATTTATTAAAATATTATTAGAAATGGGATTTTTGGCACAATTTATTTAATACAGAATCATATAACATAAAAATCAACAAATTTCAATAAAGATTTTTTTATAAAAGATCTAAAAGTGCCTTAAATATTAGGAAATTTAAGAAGGAGGAATTAATCATGTCAGGACATAGTAAATGGCATAATATTCAAGCGAAAAAGGGAAAAGCTGATGCAGCAAGAGGAAAAATATTCACAAAATTAGGAAGAGAATTATTAATAGCAGTTAAACAAGGTGGACCTGATCCTGCTGGTAATTCAAAATTAAAAGATGTTATAGCAAAATGTAAAGCTAATAACATGCCTAATGATACAATTAATAATGCTATAAAGAAAGCATCAGGAGCAGGAAGTAATGAATCATATGAAGAAATTACATATGAAGGATATGGACCAAATGGAGTAGCAGTAATTGTTAATGCTTCAACAGATAATAAAAATAGAACAGCTGCAGATGTAAGACATGTATTTGATAAAGCAGGTGGAAATTTAGGAACAACAGGTTGTGTGTCATATATGTTTGAGAAAAAAGGTGTAATAGTTATAGAAAAAGCAGAATGTGCTTTAAGTGAAGATGATTTAATGATGATGACTATTGAAGCAGGTGCAGAAGATTTTGTATCTGAAGAAGAAGTATATCAAATAACAACAGCACCTAGTGATTTTACACAAGTTACTGAAACTTTATCAAATAATAATTTAACATTTTTAGAAGCAGGAGTTCAAATGGTACCAAGCACATATGTATCATTAGATGAAAAAGGTTCTGAAAAAATGCAAAGATTACTTGATAATCTTGAAGATTTAGATGATGTTTTGGAAGTTTTTCATAACTGGGAAGAATAATTAAATTGAATTATAAAATTTATTAAATAAAAAGCAATTATGTATATTAAAGTGATAATATATATAATTGCTTTTATTTTGCATAATAAAAATATTGTGCACTTTTGCTCTTAATTTTGAAAATAAATTATAAATAAAATCTATAACTTTTCTTAATTTTGAAAATAAATTATAAATAAAATCTTATAACTTTTCTTAATTTTGAAAATAAATTATAAATAAAATCTTATAACTTCTTTTAATTTTGAATAAAAAAAAGAAAATGTAGGAAAATATTTGTAAATAAAAGAAAGGAAATGTTTAATACATTTAGGTGGAATTTTTATGTTTTTTAGAACTGATATGGCAGTGGAGAGAAGAGATTTATATAGAACTGCAAATAAGTTAGAAGATGAAATTAAAGGAATTGAATGTGAAGAAGAAAAGATAGATGATATTACTATTACAAGAGTAAAAATTACTAATGAAGATGGAGAAAGAGCATTAGATAAAAGGCGAGGAAACTATGTAACAATAGATGTTAAGAGAATTAATAATATTACAACAGAGAAAGAAGAACAAATTATAGATACATTTTCTAAAGAATTGAATAGAATTATAGAAAAACATGTAAATAAAAATGAGGAAATTTTAATAGTAGGACTTGGAAATTTATATTCAACACCAGATTCATTAGGATCAAAAGTTGTTCAAAACATTGAAATAACAAGACATATAAAAATATATTTACCAAATGCTATTGATAAAAATACAAGAAGTGTTAGTGCAATAACACCAGGGGTTTTAGGAACTACTGGAATTGAAACTGTTGAGATAGTAAGAGGAATTGTTGATAATATAAAACCTAAACTTGTTATAGCAATAGATAGTTTATGTTCAAAAAATATTGATAGAATAAATAAGTCTATACAAATTTCTGATACTGGTATTGTTCCTGGTGGTGGAGTTGGAAATAGACAAGCAGAACTTTCAGAAAGAACTTTAAATATACCAGTTATAAGTGTGGGAATACCAACAGTTTTAGATGCAGCTACAATAGTTATAGATACATTAAATGCATGTGATATTATAATAGATGAAAATGAAATAGTGGATAAAATGAAATTAAATAATTTTAATTTTATAGTTACACCAAAAGAAATTGACTCATTAATAGAAAATATGACTAATATTGTTTCAGAAGGAATAAATATGAGTTTATAAAAATTAAACACATTAATGCAAAAAAATGAATACTATAGATTGAAAATTATTGTTTAGTAAAAAGGAGTATTTTGTAGGTGAAGTCAATTTGCATAAAAACTGTTAGTGAAGAAAAAATAGAGTATTTACTAGAAAAGCTAGAAGAATTACCTATTAATATGTATATTTCTAACTACAGATTCAAAACGTATGAAAATTTAATAATACATTATACTGAGTCAGAATATATTGATGAATTTTATGAAGCTATTAGTGTTGTAATTAAAAAGTGTATAGAACATTTTTATGAAGAAGACTTAATAAATAAAAATGTTGAAAAAAATTATTTTTATTTAAGTGCATTAGAAAGAAAATATATTGAAGAAATAACTAGAAAAATATTAGAATTACCAGATGAAAAGATTGGCTTTAAAAATGATATTTTAAAAAACACTATAAAAGATTATTTACTAGAAAACAAAAAAATAGTTTTAGAGGGATTTGTAAATTTTAGAATAAAACAATATAAGGATTTATTGGAAAAAATAGTAGAAGTTTCTGTATTTAGCTATTTGGATTTAATAACTTTTTAATTAAATAATAAAAAAATATATAAACTAAAATGCTAATATATTAAGAAAATAGTTTAGAATTAAATTGATAAGATAGTATTAATTAAAATGCAAACTAAAAAATAAAGTATTGAAAAAAAATAAATTTTATAGTAAAGTATAATACAGAAAAGGGGTGCAGAATATGTTAAAAGAAAAATTAATGGACGATTTAAAAATAGCAATGAGAGATAAAAATGAAGTAAGAAAAAATGCAATTCAAATGGTAAGAGCTGCAATTTTACAAATCGAAAAAGATAAAGGAATTACAGTAGAAGATGAAAAAATAATTGAAATAATTGCAAAAGAAGTAAAAGGGAAAAAAGATGCTCTTGTTGATTTTGAAAAAGGTGGAAGAGATGATTTAATTTCTCAAACTAACGAAGAAATATCAATATTACAAGAATATCTACCAAAGCAATTATCAAAAGAAGAAATAAAAGTAGAATTAGAGAAAGTTATAATTGATATAGGAGCTACATCAATTAAAGATATGGGAGCTGTTATGAAAGAAGCAAAAGCAAGAATAGGAGCAGCAGCTGATGGAAGAACAATAAATGAAGTTGTAAAAGAATTATTAAATTAAGGAAAATAGTATGACAGGTTTTATAATAAAAATAATTGCTTGCTTAAGCATGATACTAGATCATATAAAATATGCAATTCCAATTATTGATAACTATTTTACACAGTATTTAGGTAGAATATCTTTTCCATTGTTTGCTTTTTTAATTACAGAGGGATATGTTCATACAAGTAATTTAAAAAAGTATTATAAAAGACTTATAATATTTGCTGTTATATCACAAATTCCTTTTATGCTATTTAGGACATTAGTAGGAAAATGGCAAATGCTTAATATAATGTTTACATTATTACTAGGTTTAACAGCAATACTTATATATGACAAGGGGAAAAATAAAATTATATCATGTTTAGCAGTAATATTAATAATTTATTCGGGAAAAATATTAAAAGTAGACTATAGTTGGTGGGGAATAGCAATTATATTTATAATATATGTATTTAGAAATAAAAAAATATTATTAAGTATTTTTTATATAGCTTTGTCAATAGTATATTACTATTTAATATTTGGAAATACATTACTTAAAATAAAAAATATGTTCTATTTAATTTATACAATAGTACCTATTATTTTTATATTGCTATATAATGGAAAACAGGGAAGAAAAATCAAATATTTTTTCTATGCATTTTACCCTGTACATATGATAATTTTATATTTAATAAATTATTTAATTTAAGAGTGATACTAAGATATCATTTTTAGTTAATAGGAAAGAACTTCTTAAATAAGGATTTGTAAGTGTTTGTATTATAAAATCTTAAACAGTAATAACAAAGCTTATATTATAGGAATTATGGAACATGCCTATAATATAAAAAATAAAACTCTTCTAAATTTTAGAAGAGTTTTACTATTTTTATATTAAATTTCTAAGCATAAGCTTGGCGACTTTTTTTGAAAGAAAGTAAATTTGTAATTTCATTTGATTTTTTAATTTCTTTTTGAGCTTCTTCTTGAGCAATTTGTTTGGCTTGGCGATTTGCCATTGTTTCACAAATTGCTTTTTCATAAGCTAAATGTGTGCTATCAGCAATCTTTGTCCAATTATATTCGGCCTTAACTTTTGACTTAGCATTTTGAGTAACTGTATCACAAAGTTTTGGATCAAATAATAATGAAAGAATTGAGTCTGCAAGTGAATTAGCATTTCCAGCATAACTTTTCATACCATTTATTCCATGATCAACAATTTCATTTAATCCACCAATATCTGATACAACTACAGGTGTTCCTGAAAGCATAGCTTCAAGTGCAACGATTCCAAAAGGTTCATAAGTACTAGGAAATACTGAAATATCTGCACATTTATACATTTTTTGAACATCTTTTGATGCTAAGTGTCCTGTAAAGTAAACTTTATTTCCAAGTCCTAAACTATTTACTTGTGCTTTAAGTTCATCAAGCATACCACCTTTACCAGCTATTATTAATTTTGAGTCATGATAATTAGCAAGTATTTTAGGCATTGCAGATATAAGTGTTTGAATTCCTTTTTCATAAACAAGTCTACCTATAAAAAGAATTATTTTTTCATTATCCATTGCAAATTTTCTTCTAAAATCATAATCTTTTTGAACATCATTGAAAAGATTTAAGTTAACTCCATTAGGAATAACATTTATTTTTTCATATGGAAGACCAAATAATCTTTGTAATTCATTTTTCATATAATTACTATTAACAATAACTTCTGAAGACTCATATGTAAGCATCCATTCTGTATCATTAATATATTTTTGCATATCATCATGGATACCACTGTTTCTACCAGCTTCTGTAGCATGTATTGTAGAAACTAGAGGTGTGTTATAAGCATATTTTAAAGTTTTTCCAGCATATGCTGTAAGCCAGTCATGTGCATGTATAACATCAAAGTTTCCTTTTTCAGAAATAATTTCTCCAACTTTTGCTATCATATTAAAATTAAGTTGCATAACCCAATCAATAAAATTGTTAGAAGATATCATGAAATTATCAACTCTATAAACATCTACACCATCATCATCTTCGTAATAAGGTACATTACCATCCCTATAAGTTACAACAGTAACTTCATAACCTTCATTTACTAATTTGTGAGATAAGTCATGTACAACTCTTGCGATACCTCCTACAACTCTTGGTGGATATTCCCATGATAGCATTAAAATTTTCATTCTTAAAAAGTACTCCTTTCGATAATCTTTAGTTAATAAAAAATAAAAATAAAAAAATGTTGTCAAGTCTTTTCTAAAAAATGTAAATGATTTAAAAGCCTTGAGTTTCTTGAATTTAAAGTTTTAATATTTTTTATAATTTCTTTGTATATTGTATATAAAAAAATACCAAAAGTAAACAGCTTTTTACAAAAAAAAACTTAAAAATACATAACATTTTGGTTACAAATGTAACAAATGAAATAAATTTGTAAAAAAAGAAATTTACTATTGAAGTTTTAGAATATTACAGATATAATATAAAATATTACTAAATTGAGAAATAAATAAAGTAAAAAATATGTATAAAATACTAAGGAGGAGAATGTAAAAAAATGCCAAAAAAAGAAGATTCTAAAGAAAATTTAGAAAAAGAATCAAAGAAAGTCAGTCAAAACAGAAAAAGTACTTCCACAAGAAAAGTAAAAGATAAAGATGGAAGTTCTAATTTAACTACAGAGAAAACTAAAAAAGCAACTCCTCAAAAAGTAGAAAAAGAGGTTAAGAAAAAAGTTAGTAGTAAAAAAGAAACTGGAAAGAATGTAAAAAATGAAAGTAAAAAAACTACTTCAAAAGCTTCAAATAGTAAAGTAGTAAATATTAAAGCAGAAACTAATAAAAAGGATACAACTAAACAATTAGTAGAAAAAGATGAAAAAGTTGCAGACAAAAAAACAGTGGCAAAAAAAGCAACAACTAAAAAAGTAAAAGATAAAGATACTAAAACAAAATCTATAAAGAAAATAGAAAACAATGAACTAGAAAAAAAGATTGATGAAGAAACAGTAATAGAGAAAATCAAGAATTTTATTGCAAAAATTGCAGCAATGCAAGAAGAAGCAGGAAAAGAAGAAATAGATAAAAAAGAAAGCAAAGAAAAGAAAAAAATACTTAAGAAAAAAGAAGTTCAAAAAGTACAATATAGTTTAGAATATTATGATTTAGTTTATAGATATAATGAAACAATAGTAAAAATACTTGCACAAACACCAAAAAGATTATTTGTATATTGGGATATATCAGATAGTGATAGACAAAAATATATACAAACCTTTGGAGAAGACTTTTTCGAAAAAACCTATCCAGTATTATTAGTATATAATGAAGATAGAAAATATGTAAAAGAAGTAGCAGTAAATGATTTTGCAAACAGTTGGTATATAGATATTCAAGATTCAAAGAATAAATATATAATACAATTAGGAAGAAAATTTAGACAAATTCCACATGATATTAATATTGCAAAAGTAATGGAAGAAGATATAATTTTAAAAACAGATTATTTGCCACTTGCCAATTCTAATCAATTAGAGGCTCCAAATGATCATGTTTTATTAGAAAGTTTACCAAGATTTATAACATTTAGAAATGTAAAAACAAATGAAGAATTTGTAAAAGATATAGGCGATTTTAAAGATGCGTTTGGAAATAATTATAGTGTGGATGGATTTTATAATGAACAATATAAAGATGAGATTTCAGATGGTATGTTTGATATGGCAAATCCATCATCAAATCTTTCAAGTTCAAGTTTTAAATAAAATAAATTAATGTAAGAATTAATTTGAGTTTAAGAGTGCAAAATTGTGCTTTTAAAGTTTTTGAAAGGAAATTAATAAATGAAAAATGTAAAAGGATATGTTAACTTTGTTTTACATGCACATTTGCCATATATACATCATCCAGAAAGTGAAGACTATTTAGAAGAAGAGTGGTTATTTGAGGCAATATCAGAAACATATATACCGTTACTTCTGAATTTTAAGAAATTAGAAGAAGAAAATGTTAAATTTAGAATAACAATGACAATGACACCACCACTTTTAAATATGTTAGATAATAAATTATTACAAGAAAGATATATAAAATACTTAGAAAAACATATAGAGTTATGCGAAAAAGAAGTGAAAAGAACTGTTTATGATGCTAGATTAAATAGTTTATCTCATTATTATTTAGATAGATATACAAATGACTTATACATTTTTAAAGATGTTTATAAATGTAATATAATTACAGGATTTAAACATTTTCAAGATGCAGGATTTTTGGAAATTATAACTTGTGGAGCAACACATGGATATTTTCCAATTCTGTATGTTAATGAAAAAACAGTTAGAGCTCAAATTGCAGTTGGAGTTCAAACTTATAAAAAATACTTTGGAAAACAACCTAGAGGAATATGGCTTCCAGAATGTGGATATATTCCAGAAGCTGATAAATATTTAAAAGAATTTGGAATAGAATATGCAATAGTTGAAACCCATGGAGTACTATATGCAGATCCAACACCTATTTATGGTACTTATGCACCAATAGTTTCTCATGGTGGATTAGTAGCTTTTGCAAGAGATTTAGAATCTTCAAGACAAGTATGGAGTTCTATTTCAGGATATCCTGGAGATTTTAATTATAGAGAATTTTATAGAGATATTGGATATGACTGTGATTATGATTATATAAAACCATATATAGCATGTAATGGTGTAAGAGTAAACACTGGAATAAAGTATTATAGAATTACAGGAAAAGATTGCCAGAAGGATTATTATGATGTTCAGTGGGCAAAAGATTCTGCAGAAAAGCAAGCAGGACATTTTATGAATTGTAGAACAGAGCAAATAGAACATTTATCAAATTATATGCAAGTTCCACCAATAATTACCTGTCCATATGATGCAGAACTTTATGGACATTGGTGGTATGAAGGACCATATTGGTTATATATTTTATTTAAGAAAATTTATTATGATGATTGTAATTTTGAATTAATTACACCAGGAGAATATATTGACAAATATCCACAAATGCAGGTATCAACGCCATGTCGTTCAAGTTGGGGAGCAAATGGGTATAGTGAAGTTTGGTTAAATCCAACTAATGATTATGCACATAGACATCTTCATAAAGCAGGAGACAGAATGTGTGAACTAGCAAGAAAATTTCCAAATGAAGGTGATACTTTAAAAAGACAAGCTTTAAATCAATGTGCAAGAGAATTACTTTTAGCACAAAGTAGTGATTGGCTTTTTATAATAACAAATGGAACTATGGTAGAATATGCTCATAAAGCCATAAAAGACCATATTGGAAGATTTACTAAATTATATTATCAAATAAAAAATGATAAAATTGATGCAAAATATTTATTAGAAGTATTTGATAAAGATGATATTTTTCCAGAAATTGATTATATGATTTATTATTAATGTCTATTTTGTGACATTTATTAAAGGACATTTGAGTCCAATAATAGACACATTTATATGTGACAGATAGGAGAGAAGATATGAATGTATATGATGAAGTAAATAATTTAGCTAAAGCTATAAAAGATTCAAAAGAATATAAAGAATACAAAGAAATAAAAAATGAATTATCAGCTTTACCAGAATTAAAGAGTCAAATAGATGAATTTGAAAAAATCCGCTATGAAGAACAACTTTTAGCTATGCAAGGAGAAAATCAAAGTGAGGAAAAAATGAAAAAGCTTCATGAACTTTACGAAATATTAGTAAAAAATCCGAAAGTTAAAGATTATTTTGATAAAGAAGTAAGATTTAATGTTTTAATTGCAGATGTAAATAAAATTATAGGAGAAGCGATTAAAGACGTTTTATAGGATGTTGGAGAATATAATAAATGGAAAAAATAAAAAAAATTTTAGATGAGAATAAAGTAGTTATATTAGTAGCATTTTTTGTTATTTTTATATTATCATTACCTCTTATGCAGAAAAGCCTAGTAATAGGTGATGATTATGATTATCATATTTCTAGAATTCAAAGTATAGAACAAATGCTAAGAAATGGTGCATTTCCTGTAAAGGTTCATGCACCTCTTGCAAATACTTATGGATATGGAAGTGGACTATTTTATTCTAATCTTTTTTTGTATATTCCAGCAGTAATTTGTTTATTTGGAATTGGACTTATTTTATCATATAAAATTTTTATTGTTCTTATGTTTTTCTTAATGTTTTTTATAACATATATTTCGATAAAAAATATAACAGAAGAAAATAAATCAGCATTGATTGGAACAATAATTATAATGCTTTCAAGAGTACTTATACTAAACTTATATCAAAGATTTGCTTTAGGAGAATTCTTAGGTTATATTTTTATAATTCCTGTAATTTCAGGAATGTATGATTATGTTTATAAAGATTTTAAGAAACCCTATCTATTATTTATAGGTTTTGTAGGATTGATACACACTCATTTAATATCTACATTAATTTGTACAATATTCTGTATATTATATTTTTTATTAAATATAAAAAGTACAATAAAAGATTTAAAGAAGTTTCTAAAATTAGTAGTAACAGCTGTTTTAGTGGCAATAGTTACTTGTTCTTTTTGGCTTCCAATGTTAGAAGCATGGACTACTCAAACATATATGTTTTCTGTTCCTTGGACTAATATAGGAGCTGATGAATTTAGATTAATAGATTTATTTGGAACTGAAAGATATAGTATAGGAATGGTAATAACATTGTTTATGCCACTTATAATATATGGAATTTTTGATAAAAACATAAGTAAAAAAACAAAAACATTTATTTTATTGTTAATATTATTTATAGTATTAATAGTTAATTTTAGTTTTTGGAAATATACAAACAAGTTTTCAAATATAATACAGTTTAAGTGGAGACTTTTAGGAATAATAACAGTTATATCAGCAATTACAATAGCTTTGATAGTAAAAGAATATTCAGAAAAATTAAATATAAAATTAGAATTTATTATGTGTAGCATATTAATAATTTCTATGTATTTTTCTATAGAATATATGAATTTTAATGATATTAATAATAATGTGGAAGGAGTGAAAACAGCTGAGCAAATTCAAACAGAGATGTATTCTTCACCAACTTCAATTGGTGGTGGAAAAGAGTATTTACCACTAGAAGTAAATTATGAAGAACTTACAAATCAAAATCAAGCAATTTCAAGTTCAGGAGATAGAGTTGAAATAAAAAAAGATAATTTAAGATGTGAATTTGAATACCAAGATAATAGTAGTTGGTTTGATATGCCATATATTTATTATAAAGGATATAAAGCCAATTTAGAAAAAACTTCAGGAGAAATTGTTAATTTAGAAATAGAAAAGAGTGAAAAAGGCTTAGTAAGAGTTAAACTTGATAAAAGTCAAGAAGGAAAGATAATAGTTTGGTATGATGGAACTATGCTTCAAAAAGTGAGCTATGTAGTTTCTTTAGCTGGTATAATTGCGTGCATAATTATTTTTATAAGAAAACACAAAATTAAATAGATTTTAAAGTGTAATTGATTTTATAATATCAGTTACACTTTTATTATATTATAAAATTTAGACAACAACAACCTTCACATGTCTAAGCTTAAAGTGGCTCTTTTGTTCTATTGGAATAGATTTATAAATAAGAAATGTAATTTAATATTAAAGTATAAAAATTATATAAAAAAGTAATATTTTGTTAAAAAATCTACCAATTATTTGCTTTTTGGTATATAATATTAAGGAAAAAATTATTTTAGGAGAAAAGGAATGAATAAAAAATGGGAATTTTATAATTCAGATATAGATAAAGTAAAAGAAATATCGGAAAAATTTAATATATCAGAATTATTAGCAACAGTTTTAGTAAATAGAGAAATAGTCGAAGATGAAGATGTAAAAATATTTTTAAATCCAACTAGAAATAATTTCCACGATCCATATTTAATGCCAGATATGAAACAGGCAGTAGATAGAATTATTGAAGCAATTACTAAAAAAGAGAAAACAATAATTTATGGTGATTATGATGTTGATGGAATTACAAGTATAACAGTACTTTCAAAATTCTTAAAAGAACGAGGTTTAGATGTAGGTTCATATATACCAAATCGTTTAAATGAAGGATATGGATTAAATAAAACTGCAATAAAACAGATTGCAGATGAAGGATATAAATTAATAATTACAGTAGACTGTGGAATTTCTGGAACTGAAGAAGTTGATTATGCATATAGTTTAGGTATGGAAGTAATTGTTACAGACCATCATGAACCACTAGAAGTGTTACCTAAAGCTTTAGCTGTAATTGATTGTAAAAGAAAAGATAATAAATACCCATTTAATAGTTTAGCTGGTGTAGGAGTTGCTTTTAAGTTAACACAAGCAATAGGAATAAAATTAGGTTTAGAAGAAAAAGAATATTTAAAATTTTTAGATATAGTATGTATTGGAACAATTTCAGATATAGTACCTTTAGTTGATGAAAATAGGGTTATAGCAAAACTGGGTTTAAAACTTGTAGAAGATACGAGATCACCTGGAGTAAAAGCATTATTAATTGCAGCTGGTTATAAAGAGGTAAATTCAAATACTGTTTCTTTTGGAATTGCTCCTAGAATAAATGCTTGCGGAAGAATGGGGCATGAAAGAGATGCTTTAGATTTATTTTTAACAGAAAATATTAATCAAGCAAACAAAATTACTCAAAATTTAAATGAATATAATAGAAAAAGACAAGATATTGAAAAAAGAATTTTTGATGAAGCAATTTCAAAAATTGAACAAGAGAACTTAGATAAAAATAATAGTATTGTAATAGGATCAGAAAATTGGCATCATGGAGTAATTGGGATAGTTGCATCTAAAATAACAGAATTATATTTTAAACCAAGCATATTAGTTTGTTTTGAAGGAGAAGATGGGAAAGGATCTGGGAGAAGTATACCAGGATTTGATTTACATGCTGCTTTATGTAGTGTAAGCGAATATTTGGAAAAATACGGCGGACATGAAATGGCTGTTGGACTTAGTTTAAAAAAAGATAAGTTTGAAGATTTTAGAAATGAATTTGAAAAAATAGCACAAGAAGCTCATACAGAAGAAGCTGTTTCAGTAATAAAAATAGATAAAGAAATAAATTTAAAAGACATAACATTAGAAAGTGTAAAAAGTTTAAAATTGTTAGAACCATTTGGAGAAGCAAATAAAACACCAATATTTATATATAGAAATTTTAGAATAGACTCAATAAGAGCTTTATCAGAAGGAAAGCATTTGAAATTAACATTGAAAGATGAAAATACTATAATAAATGCCATAGGATTTAATATGGGTAAATATTCAGAAGAATATTTAATAGGTGATAAAATAGATGTTATAGGTGTTTTAGAAATAAATAGTTTTAATGGGGTAGAAAGTGTACAAATAAATATGAAAGATATTAGAAAATCATATTAATAGATACATAAAGAGGGGATTTTAATATGTCAGAAAATATAGAAGTAACAATAGATGATATTATAAATAAGCAAAAAGAGAATTATCCAAATTGTAATGACAAGCTTATAAGAAAAGCTTATGAATATGCTAAAACAAATCATGGAGATCAATGCAGAAAATCGGGAGAACCATATATGATTCATCCTGTTAATGTTGCGTATATTTTAGCAAATTTAGAGCTTGATGATGAAACTTTATGTGCAGCACTTCTTCATGATGTTGTTGAAGATACACCAGTAACACATGAAGATATGGTAAATGAATTTGGAGAAGCAATTGCTGAAATGGTAGCAGGAGTTACAAAACTTGGAACTTTAAGATATACAACTGCTGAGGAACAACAGGTTGAAAACTATAGAAAAATGTTTCTTGCAATGGGAAAAGACATAAGAGTTATTTTAATTAAGTTGGCAGATAGATTGCATAATATGAGAACTTTAAAATATTTGTCAAGAGACAGACAAATAGCAAATGCCAAAGAGACACAAGATTTATATGCTCCTCTTGCAAATAGACTTGGTATCTATTCTTTAAAATGGGAATTAGAAGATTTAAGTTTCAAATATCTTCATCCAGAAGAATTCCACGAGATTATTAATGGATTGGATAAAAAAAGAGAAGAAAGATTAAAATTTTTAGAGAAAATACAAGACGATTTACAAGAAGAAATAAAAGATGAAGGAATAAAAGCAGATGTAACAGGAAGAGCTAAACATATATATAGTATTTATAGAAAAATGCAAAGAGATAATAAAACTTTAGATCAAATTTATGATTTATTTGCATTAAGAATATTAGTTGATAATGTAAAAGATTGTTATGCTGTGCTAGGTATAGTTCATGAAATGTATACACCAATGCCAGGAAGATTTAAAGATTATATAGCTGTACCTAAAAAGAATATGTATCAATCAATACATACAACTCTTTTAGGTCCAAAAGGTACACCTTTTGAAGTACAAATACGTACATGGGATATGCATAGAACAGCAGAATTTGGTATTGCGGCTCACTGGGCATATAAAGAAGCAAGTAATAAAGGAACTAAAAAAAATGTAGTTGTTACAGACGATAAACTTGCTTGGCTTCGTGAAACTCTAGAATGGCAAAAGAATACTGAAAATCCAGATGAATTTTTAAATACATTAAAAACAGAATTATTTGAAGATGAAGTATATATTTTTACTCCAAAAGGAATGATTAAAGTATTGCCAAAAGATGCAACACCAATAGATTTTGCATATAGTATTCATGAGCAAATAGGTCATAAAATGGTAGGATGTAAAATTAATAGCAAAATGATGCCTATTATAACACCTTTAAGAAATGGTGATATTGTAGAAATAATTACATCAGAACAGTCAAAAGGACCTAGTCGTGATTGGCTTAAGTTTGTAAAAAGTTCTTCTGCCAAAACAAGAATTAATCAATGGTTTAAAAGAGCTCAAAGATCAGAGAATATTGAAAAAGGTAAAGAACTTATAGAAAAAGAAGTAAAAAAATTAGGTATAAAATATTCTGATTTAGTAAGACCAGAATGGTTACAAATGGCAATAGATAGATATAAATTTGCAAGTGTTGATGATTTATATGCAAGCATTGGATTTGGTGGAATATCTGTTAATAAATTAATGGCAAGACTATTAGATGAATATAGAAAAGAACATGAAGATGAAGATTTTGAAGAAAAAATAGAAGAACTTGCAAAAGCAAAACCAACAAGAATAAAACCATCAAAGACAGGTGTTGTAGTAAAAGGTATTGATAATTGTTTAGTAAAACTTTCAAAATGCTGTAATCCATTACCAGGAGATGAAATTGTAGGATATATCACAAAAGGAAGAGGAGTTTCAGTTCATCGTACAGATTGTGCAAATGTAAAAGATTTATTAAATGAAGAAAATAGAATGATAGATGTATATTGGTTTGATGATGTTAATGGTTCATATAAAGTTGAAATTGAGATATTGGCAAATGATAGAAGTGGATTATTAAAGGATATCATCAAACAAGTTGAAAATACTAAAATTAAGTTAAATGGTATGAATACTAGAACTACTAAAGAAGCTATTGCAATTATTGATTTATCTTTAGAAGTTGAAAATATAAATATTTTAAATAAAGCATTATCAGCTTTTAGAAATGTTGAAAGCGTTTATGATGTTAACAGAAAAAGAGGTTAATAAAAAGGAGAGTACAAATGATATTAAAAAGATTACAAGTAACTACGCCACAAGCAGGATTAAAAACTAATTCTTATGTAGTATGTGATGAGAAAACAAAAGAGGCAATGGTTATAGATCCCGGAGGAGAACCTTCAAGAATTGCTGAGGTCTTAGATATATTAGAAGCAAATTTAAAATATATTTTTATAACACATTGTCATGCAGATCATATTGGTGGAATTGCAGAACTTAAAAGATTAAAGGGCGGAAAAATATTAATAAGTAGACCTGATAGTGAAGGATTATATAATGAAGAAATTAATCTTGCTTATTATATTAATATGGAAAAACCAGAATTAGAGGCCGATTCAAGAATTGATGATGAAGATTTAATTCATATTGGAGAATTAGAATTTAAAGTAATTGCAACACCAGGTCATACAAAAGGCGGTTTATGCTTGTATTCTGAAAAAGAGGGATTAATTTTTACAGGTGATACATTATTTTCTGGAACTTGGGGAAGAACAGATCTGCCAACAGGTAATTTTGTAGAAATAATAACATCAATAACAGATAAATTAATGCCACTTCCAGATGATACAATAGTATATCCAGGACATGGAAAAATAACAATGATACAAGATGAAAGAAATATATATTTAGAATTAAAAGCAAAGGAGTTTTAAGTTATGATACAAAAACCAAAAGGAACAAGAGATCTTTTGCCAGATGAGAGTTATAAATGGCAAGAAGTAGAAGAAAAAGTAAAAAAAGTATTAACTAGCTATAATTTTAAAGAAATTAGAGTTCCAGTATTTGAATATACAGAATTATTCCAAAGAGGAGTGGGAGAAACTACAGATGTTGTTCAAAAAGAAATGTATACTTTTGATGATAAAGGTGGAAGAAGTATTACACTAAGACCAGAAGGAACAGCAGGTGTAGTAAGAGCATATTTAGAAAATGGTATGGGAAGTATGTCAAGCCCTGTTAAACTTTGGTATAATATGGGAATGTATAGATATGAAAATGTACAAAAAGGAAGACTTAGAGAATTTCATCAAATAGGAGCTGAGCTTATTGGTTCAAAAAGTTATTTAGCAGATGTTGATGCTATATTAATGGCAAATGAAATATTTAAAACTCTAAATATTCCTAATATTGAACTTAATATTAATAGTATTGGGTGTCCAAGATGTAGAGCAGAATATCAAAAGATATTAAGAGAATTTATTGGTAAAAATCTAGAAGAATATTGTGATATTTGCAAGACAAGATTTGAAAAGAATCCAATGAGAATATTAGATTGTAAAGAAAAAAAATGTAAAGAATTAAATCAAGGTGCTCCAATGATGATTGATTATTTATGTGAAGAATGTAAGGAACATTTTGAAAATGTAAAATTAATGTTAAAAAAAGTAAATGTTGACTTCAAAATAGATAGCAGTATAGTTAGAGGATTAGATTATTATACAAAAACAGTATTTGAATTTGTAGATGGAAAAACAGGTCTTACAGTACTTGGTGGTGGAAGATATGATGGATTAGTAGAAGAATTTGGTGGAACATCTACTCCAGCAGTTGGATTTGCAACAGGTGTAGAAAGATTAATGGAAATGTATAATGAAAATAATGAAAAAAAATTAGACCAAATGCCAGATTTATACATACTTTCTTTAGGAGAAGAGGAGAATATAAAGGCATTAGAATTATCTCAATACTTAAGAGAAAAAGGCTTTATAATAGAAAAAGATATATTTGAAAGAAGTTTTAAAGCTCAAATGAAATATGCAGACAAAATTGGTGCAAGATTTCTTTTAGTAATTGGAGAAAATGAAATAAAAACTAAATCTGCTAAGATAAAAAATATGAAAACAGGTGAAGAAAAAGAGATAAATTTAATTTGTGAAGATATAGAAAATGTAATTATAGAAAAATAAGAAAGTAAGTATATAATTAAAAAAAAGAGTAAATATAGAATATTTTATAAAAGCTATAGATAAATTTAAAGCACCAGCGACAATCCTTTTTACAGGAGTTTCGCTAGTGCTTTTTTCGGCTTTTTTAATTACAAAATGCCAAGGATGAATTTGATTAGCCAAGGAATATTCTGATGATATAAGCAATGCCATCAAATGCCTGACCAATAAGCCACCCTGCTCCGTACAAGAAAGCTACTAAAATAAGTAAGTATATAAGGCAACCACAAAGGCAACAACCAGTAGAACATTTTTTTTCTTTGATATTGATTGTGTAGTGTGGTGCCCGATATTTAGAACTGGTGTTTAGGGAGCGCATGAGTTCTGCAACATCTGCGTTAGACAGTTCAAAATTCTTCTCCCAAGCATTAAATCTTTGATCCCATTCTGCAAGTTGATCATCTAATTCTTTCATAGATTTATCAAAATCCAGAAATCCATTGGAATCGATAAGGCCAGCAGTAAAAAAAGTTGCATCACAGGGTCCATTATAAATGATTTTGCAATTATAAGTGTACTCCACATAGTCAGGCTTATATTTCAAAATCATTGAATATTCTATACCGTTATATTCGATAACCTTAAAACCATTACCGTCTACATATTTCCGAGATGTATAGTTTTGCTGTGATGTTACTTTTAAATCGGGATTTGAACGTTTTTGTGGAACTAATGCGTTTTCTTCCCGTGTAGCTTTAGATAATTCCTTAATATAAGGATTTGTAGTACTAGGGTCGTACATAAAATGAATACCTCCTTGATGTGATAGATTAATTATAGCATTTTGAGAATATTATGTCAATTTAATTGAAGATGCTTTACTATAATCAAAAGTATATTATTAAATTTAATAAAGAGTTGATTTAGTATAATTAAGAAAATATTATATAGGTTTGATAAGAATTATTTTAATATAAGTAAAATTTTTAGAGAATATATAAAACTATTAAATAAAGTATTTATAATTCACTAGGAATATTCTAGTAAATAATCTAATATAATTGGATTATTGGAGTGGAATAATATGATTAATTTGGCTGTTATAAATATTAAGGATATAATAAAAATCTTAAAAATAATTTTTATTATTGCTATTACATTATTAGTAATTTTTAAATTCGGTTCAGATTTAATAGAGAATAAAAATGAAATATCATTTGAAAAAATTTTTGATTTACAAATTATTAGTTTTGATAAGATTATTGATAAAACAGTTTTGATTTCAAATTATTTGGGAAATAATTATGAAAAATCAGAAAACGGTCTAAAAAAGCTTTTAGTTTCTGAACTTGCAATATTTTCAAGTGAAGAAAAATTAATGGAACTTGAAAATCAAGAAGAAGCAACGGAGTTTGAAGATTTAAAAAATAATGAGAGTAATATGCAAGTTTCAGTAACAGAAAATAATACAAATAATGAAAAAATTAGTAATCAATATTCTGAAGAAGAAATCCCTTTTAGTTTACCTACAAATGTTATTTCAAGCAATAATAAAACAGATAAATTTACAAATGAGCATAATGGTGTCAAGGTAAAAAATGAATCTAGTTATAATTTGACAGAAGAAATGCTTATACCAAATGTTGATTTTGCGAATAAAAAAGACATTATAATATACCATACACATACTTGTGAAAGTTATACTCCAACAGAGGCTAATAATTATGTATCAAGTGGAAATTTTAGGACCACAGATTTAAATTATAGTGTAGCAAGAGTAGGAACTGAACTTACAAATAGATTAATTAATATGGGATTTAATGTAAATCATGATACAACATATCATGATTATCCTGCATATACAGGATCATATACAAGGTCACTTGCTACAATAAATGGAATTTTGCAAAATAATAAAGATTCACAATTTGTAATAGATTTACATAGAGATGCATTAGGAAGTAGCAGCACTTATGGTCCAACAGTACAAATAGGAGACGAAGTAGTAGCACAGCTTATGTTTGTGATTGGAACTGATGGAGGAGGATTAGAACATCCTAATTGGTTAAATAATTTTAAATTAGCAGTTAAAATTCAAGAAAAAGCAAACCAGATGTATCCAGGACTTTTTAAACCTATAATTCTTAGAAATTCAAGATATAATCAACATGTAACAAGTGGAGCATGTATTATTGAGGTAGGAGCTACAGGAAATACTTTAGAACAATGTAATGGAAGTATGAAATATTTATCAAGAGTAATTGAAGAAGTTATGAAATAAGTTATTATTAGTTACATGAGAGAATTATAAACTTTTTAATAAAATTACATGTAAATTTACTATATAAATTTACACATAGAACAAAAATAAGAATATTTGCGAAAAACAAAAATATTTGCAAATATTCTTATTTTTTTAATAAAAGTTATTGCTTATAATTTTTATATTTCAATAATTTTATGAGTATAATCTAAATTGGCAATAGAATCATTTTTATATCCAAGAGTATAAACATTAGTAGCAAATATATCTTTTGAAAGCATATTTTTAAGTGCTATACTATTTGAATTCTGAATAAATTTATTAACAGAAACGATAATATTAATTTTAGGGTTTTTAGTTGCAATTTCAGAAATAATATGTTTTCCATTTTTATTAAAACCTAAAACTCTAATATAAGGATTAATTCTTTTTGAAGAATTTATATCCTTTTGAGAGATATTAAGAAGTGCATATAATAGAATTCTTTGAATTCTACTTTGAGTATATCTTTTAGATTTTACATTTGAAATTAATTCTTTTAATGTATTACATTTATTAACAGCTGATTTTATTTTATTTTCTAGACCCTCAGAAACATCAGGTAAATTTGCAATTTCAGAAATAGACATCTTTCTAAGAGTGTATATTATTTCCTTTTCAAAAACCGACAAATCAGAAATTATTTTATTATTTTTAATACATTCATCTAATAGTTCATAACTTTCGTAAGGAACAACATAGTGAACATTTTTTTTATCTTGAATCATAGTTCTAATAGCAGTAGCACTTGCAAATCCTTTTTTTACAAGTTTGCTATTATAATCACTATAATCACGTTTTATAGTAATTGGTTTTATTTTACTTTTATGATTTTTTAATGATTTTAAATATTCGATACCTAAAATATTGTTAGGATTATTTAAAATTTCAGAATACTTTGAGTTTACTAAAAATCTATTTAAAGCAATTTCTCTAGCCTTAGGGTATGAATTTCCAGATTTTAATTCTTTAGTTATTAAATTAGAAAATTCTTTAGGCTCTTTATATAAAATATTAGCTATTTCATCTAAAGATTCAATTTCTCCAAGTTCACTACCAAAAGAAATATAGTCAATAACACCTAAACTATTTAATATTTTAACAGCTCCGATCCGCAAAATTTTCTGCACTGGAAATAGCATAAACTGTCGGAAGTTCTATAACTAAATCGATACCAGATTTTAAAGCCATTTCTGTTTTTATCCATTTATCAACTAAAGAAGTATCTCCGACGCTGAACAAAATTACCACTCATAACAGCAATAGAGTAATCACAATTACTTATTTTTTTTGAGATTTCTAAATGATGTAAATGTCCATTGTGAAAAGGATTATATTCAGAAACAATACCTAAAATTCCACTCAAAATAAATTACCACCTTATCTTATTGTAATATTCTAAATTTATTGCTATAATATATCATATATTTTTGAAAAAAACAAATTTAGATAGAATATACATGTCTAAAACCTACGTCTTCATGTCTACTATATCTAAATAAAAAGAAAAGGGAAATTATGAAAGAAGTTACAATTTATACAGATGGCGCTTGTTCTGGAAATCCTGGACCTGGAGGTTGGGGAGCAATTTTGATGTATAATGAGAATTCAAAAGAAATATCAGGTGCTCAAAAAGATACAACAAATAATATAATGGAAATAACAGCTGTTTTAGAAGCTTTAAAATTATTAAAAGAAGAATGTAATGTTAAAGTATATAGTGATAGTGCGTATGTTGTAAATGCATTTAATCAAGGTTGGATTAATAACTGGCAAAAAAACAATTGGAAAACTGCAAATAAAGAACCAGTAAAAAATAGAGAGCTTTGGGAAGAATTATATGAATTAACAAGTAGACATAAGGTTGAATTTATAAAAGTAAAAGGACATAGTGATAACGAATATAATAATAGATGCGATTTTTTAGCCACAAGTGCTATAAAAACATTATAGATTTGGAGGATATATTATTTTGAATATTATAGGGATAACAGGATCCTCTGGAGCAGGGAAAACAACATTAAGCAAAATATTAAGTGAAAGAAATGATGTAAAAATAATTGATGCTGATAAAGTTGTAAGAGAAATGAGTGTTCCAGGATGTGAATATCTAGAAAAAATAAAAGAAACTTTTGGACAAGAAGTAATTTTAGAAGATGGCAATTTGAATAGAAAATTATTAGCGGATAAAATTTATAATAATAATGAAGCTCTTGAAAAATTAAATAAATTAACTTTTAAATATGTTTTAGAAGAGATTTTAAATCAAATAAAAAAAATAAAAGAATTAAAAGAAACAGAAATAATAATTATTGATGCACCATTGCTTTTTGAATCAGGACTTGAAAAATATTGTAATTATGTAATAGCATTAATAGCAGACAAAGAATTAAAAATTGAAAGAATATGTCAAAGAGATAATATAGATGAAAAAGTGGCAAAAAGTAGACTTAATATACAACATGAAGATTCTTATTACACGGAAAAAGCAGATTTTGTAATAAATAATAGTAGAAATTGCAATTTAAAATTGGAAATAGAAAAGTTATTAAAAAAATTTTAAAATTAATAAATTTAGAATATATATATTTAGATGAATAGATGATTTGTAGCTTCAGAAGAATTACAAAGCAAAGATTACTAGCAAATAATCTATGAATAAAAAATGCATATTCTAAAAAATAATTATAATATTAAATTATGAAAGGAAAAAAAATGAAAGTATCTGATTTTAATTATGAACTTCCAAAGGAATTAATTGCTCAACATCCTTATGATAAAAGAGATGAAGCTAGACTTATGGTACTAGATAAAGAAAATAAGAAAATAGAAAATAAAACTTTTAAAGATATTATAGATTTTTTAAATCCAGGAGATTGCTTAGTAATAAATAATACAAAAGTTATACCAGCTAGATTATATGGAAAAAAAGATACTGGAGCAAATGTTGAGTTTTTGCTTTTAAAAAGAATAGAAGGAGATACTTGGGAGGCTATGGTTAGACCAGGTAATAAACTAAAGCCAGGTACAATAGTCTATTTTGGAGATAAACTTTTAAAAGCAACAGTTTTAGAGGTTTTAGAAGGCGGAAATAGAAAAGTAGAATTTGAATATAATGGAATTTTTAACGAAATATTAGATCAAATTGGGATGATGCCATTGCCACCATATATTACAGAAGCATGTAGAGAAGATAATGAGAAATATCAAACTGTTTATGCAAAATATGATGGATCAGCAGCAGCTCCTACAGCAGGACTTCATTTTACAGAAGAACTTTTAGAAAAGATAAAAGCAAAAGGTGTTGAAGTTGCAAATGTAACATTACATGTTGGAATAGGAACTTTTAGACCTGTTAAAGTAGAAAATGTTGAAGAACATGAAATGCACTCAGAACATTATTATATAAAAAAGGAAGATGCTGAAAAAATAAATTTAGCAAAACAAAATGGAAAAAAAATTATAGCAGTTGGGACAACTTCTTGTAGAGTGCTAGAGTCAGTAGCAGATGAAAATGGAAGAGTAAGGGAAATAGAAGGAGATACAAGTATTTTTATATATCCAGGATATAAATTTAAATGTATAGATAGTTTAATTACTAATTTTCATTTACCTGAATCAACTTTAATTATGTTAGTTTCAAGTTTAGCAGGAAAAGATTTTATTATGGAAGCTTATAATGAGGCTGTAAAAGAAAGATATAAATTTTTTAGTTTTGGAGATGCAATGATTATATTATAATGAAGCAAGATTTTAGATAATGATAGAATAAGTTTAGAAAGGAAATTAATATGGAACCAGCAATTACATACGAACTATTACATATTTGTAAACAATCAGGAGCAAGGAGAGGTGTAATTCATACACCTCATGGAGATATACAAACACCAATATTTATGCCAGTAGGAACACAAGCAACCGTAAAAGCTATGACACCAGACGAATTAAAAGAAATGGTACATGCTCAAATAATTTTAGCAAATACATATCATTTATTTTTAAGACCTGGTCATGAGCTTGTAAAAGAAGCAGGAGGACTTCATCAATTTATGAATTGGGATAGACCAATTTTAACAGATAGTGGAGGATTTCAAGTATTTAGTTTAGGTGATTTAAGAAAAATTCAAGAAGAAGGAGTTGAATTTAGATCACATTTAGATGGAAGTAAACAATTTATTAGTCCAGAGAAAGCTATGGAAATTCAAGAAGCATTAGGGTCAGATATTATGATGGCTTTTGATGAATGTTGTCCATATCCTTCAACTTATGATTATACAAAGAAATCTATGGAAAGAACTACAAGATGGGCTGCAAGATGTAAAGAGGCTCATAAAACAATAGATAAGCAAGGACTATTTGGAATTATTCAAGGTGGATTTTTTAAAGATTTAAGAGAGAAAAGTGCTAAAGATCTAATTGAAATGGATTTTCCAGGATATGCTATCGGTGGTATAAGTGTAGGAGAACCAAAAGAAGAATTTTTAGATATATTGAATTATACAGCACCTTTAATGCCAGAAAATAAACCAAGATATTTAATGGGAGTTGGAACACCAGATTATTTGATTGAAGCAGCTATTGCAGGAATTGATATGTGTGATTGTGTACTTCCAACAAGAATTGCAAGACATGGAACAGCAATGACAAGTCATGGCAAATTAGTTGTTAGAAATGCAACATATGAAAGAGATTTTAGTCCATTAGATCCAGAATGTGATTGTTATACTTGTAAAAATTATACAAGAGCATATTTAAGACACTTAATAAATACAAAAGAAATTTTAGGCGTAAGACTACTATCAATTCATAATTTAAGGTTCTTGACTAAATTAATGGATAGAGTTAGAATAGAAATAGAAAACGACAATTTATTAACTTTTAGAGATGAATTTTATAAAAACTATGGATATACAGAAGAAAATAAATAGTTTCGTTGAAGCGTAAGTTACAAACGAAGCAAGTATGGGAGGAAAGAATTATGAATTTGGAAGAAAGCGATTCTTACAAAGATCAGATTGAAAAAAATACTAGGAATAGAAGAAGTGTAATGCTATCAATAGTATTATGTGCATTCTTAATAGCATTGTTATTTATTATAATAATGATTTTAAGATATCAAGATTCGATAACAGAAAAATTATTTGTAGATGGTAAACAAGTAGCAATACCACAAGATTTTTATAGAGAGATAGATGGAGAAACTTATATTAATTTGAGAAATATGGCATCAATACTTAATTATAATTATACAAAAGGTATATATGGAGAATATAACGAGAATGAAGATAGTGCATATATGCAAAATGATTTTGAAATATTAGCTGTAACAGCTGAAAGCGATAGCTATTCAAAATATGTTGAAATAATTGGAAAAGATTTAATGATATCAGAAATCCCAGTTACATTGAAATCAGAAAATGGATATTCTGAAGTTTTTAAAATAGAAAAAAAAGTAAAATTTGTAGATGGAAATTTATATGCTCCACTTGAGTATGTACCAGAAATGTTTAATGTACAAATTGAATGGAAAGAATTTAGAAAAAGAGTTTATAGTTTAGAAAATATACTAAGTGAAGCTAAAAAAAGAATTGTTAAAATGGGATATGGCGAAATAAGTGGTTATTATGAAAACTTAAGGGCTATATTATATGGATATGCTATAGTAGGAAATGGAGATGGAAAAGAAAATCAAAGTACAGCATATGGTGTAATTTCATTATCAGATGGAAAAGAAATAATAAGTATGAAATATGATGATATAAAATTTATTCAAAATGCAAAAGAATTTTATATTACAGTAGCTAATGGAACAGTAGGAATTTTAGGCTCAGATGGAAGTACAATTATAAGTCCTTCTGAATTTGAAGAAATATCTTTAATGGATGAAGAAAAAGAACTTTACTTAGTAAAAAAAGGCGAAGAATATGGAGTCTTAAATAGAAATGGAAAAGTTATTATATATGCTGAAAATGATGAAGTAGGATATGATGTTAGTGAATTTACTTCGGAAAAAGTAGAAAATCCATATGTATTATATGAAAAAGTTATACCTGTTCAAAAAAGTGGAAAATATGGATTATATAATTTAGAAGGAGAATTAAAGTTAAGACTTAATTATGATGGACTAGGATATATATCTACTGAAAGTAAATCTTCTGGAAATGAGGAAAGTACACTTTTAATACCACCATCTGTTGGAATTTGTGGTATAGTTGTAAATTTAAATGACTTATATGGAATTTTTGATGTTAATACAGAAGAACTTATATTACCATGTTCTTATTCAAAAATATATTCTATTACAAGATCAGGAAAAACTACATACTATGTAGAATTTAATGGTGAGAGAATTGAGTTAGAACAATTGTTGGTTGATGCAAAACTTAATAATGTAGATGAAAACGGAACATTATTATCAGAAAGAAAAAATAATAATGATGGACAAAACAGCAGTACAAATACATCTTCAGATTCAACTAATTCAAATACTGTAAATGATGGAAACATAATAGAATTAAATTAAGCTATAAAAATAAATACTGATACTAGAAAATTAGCATATAGGATTTTCAAGAAAATCTTATGTACAAAATAGAATTATATATAAAGTAAGAATAAAAAAAGATTTCTATAAATATAATTTATAGAAATCTTTTTTGTTTTAAAAATGTATAATACGTTAAATATTATTTGATACACAATTAATATTAAAGTGCTTTGCAGTTTATATTAAATAAAGAATTCACTAAGATTTATACAATATGAAAAATGTTATAGCATTATTAAATTAAAGAAGATTACTAATTTTGTATATGAGGGAGATTTTTTATGAAAAAAATTATTAAAGAACTTATAGTTTCTGTTTTATTATCACTAATATTTATATTTATTTTATCAGTTGTAATAAGTACTACTAGTGTAAGTGAGAATTTAATTACTCCAATAACAATAGCAATTACTACATTTTCATTAATGATAGGAGCATTTAGAGTATCAAGAGAAAAGAAAGAAAAAGGAATAATATATGGAAGTTTATTAGGATTAATATATATGCTAATTTTATATATAGTATCTAGTTTAATAAATTTTGAGTTTTCTTTAGAAATAAATTCAATAATAATGATAATTTTGGGAATATTAGGAGGAGCAGTAGGCGGAATTATAGGAGTAAATTTTTAAAATAATTATCAAAAAATATGTTGCTATTTTTTTCAATTTAATATACAATTTACAAGGAAATATTATAAAATTAAATTTATTTACATAAAACAATTACAAAGGAGGAGAAATGGTAACATATGATGATGTAGTAAATAACATTGAAGTAAGAGAACTTATAAAAAATGCACAAAAACAATTAGATGTATTAGGCTATACAGAACATTCAGCAAGACATGTATCGTTAGTTGCAGAAAGAGCATCAGAGATTCTACGTACTTTAGGTTATGACGAGCACAGAATAGAACTTGCAAGAATAGCAGGATATATGCATGATATAGGTAATTCAGTAAATAGAGTTGATCATGCACACACAGGAGCAATACTAGCATATAACATACTAAAAGATATGGATATGAATGTTTCTGATAGAACAGAAATAATGATGGCAATAGGAAATCATGATGAAATGACAGGAACGCCTGTTAGTGATATATCAGCAGCACTAATCTTAGCTGATAAATCAGATGCACATAGAAGTAGAGTTTCAAAAAAGGACAGAAGTCTATTTGATAAACATGATGAAGTAAATTATGCTGTTACACATTCTGAATTAAAAATAGATACGGAAGAGAGAAAAGCTATTTTAAATTTAACGATAGACACAAAAATTTGTCCAGTAATAGATTATTTTGAAATATTTATGGATAGAACTAAGATGAGTAAAAGAGCAGCAAAATATTTAGGATTATGGTTTGAATTAATTATAAATGATACAAACTTATTATAGGAGGTAATTATGAATTTAAAAAAAGTTAGAACAATAGCTGTATTATTGATTGTAGTATTAGTATCAGTAGTAGCTTTTGGTGGTTTGTATGTAAAAAAACAAGGAACATGGCAAAATCTATTGCCAGATTTTAATTATGGAATGGAATTAAATGGTATTAGAGAATTAAGATTCTCATTAGATCAGACAGAAGAAGAAAAAGAAGTTTATGTAGATGAAAACGGAAATATCATGGGAGAAGTAGCTGAAGAACATGATCATGATGAAGAAACTGAAGAAAATACAGAAGGTCAAGCTGCAGAAAATACAGAAACAAATCCAGAAAATCAAGCTGAACAATCTGTTGAAAATCAAACTGAACAGAAAACAGATGAAACAGTTAATGGATATAAAATAGAAACAAGAACAATAAAGGCAAATAAAGATGAAGATATAAATATTGATAATTTTGAAAAATCTAAAAAAGTAATTCAAAAAAGATTAGAAGCTTTATCTTCATATGAATACAATATTAGAATAGATACAATAACAGGTGAATTAGTTGTAGAAGTACCAGATGATGATAATCTTGAACTTGAAAAATCTTTAATTTCTACAATTGGAAAAATTGAAATTGTTGATCATGATACAGGATTAATTTTAATTGAAAATAATCATGTAAAAAAAGCTCAAACTGTAAATTCACAATCTGAAACTGGATATCAATTTTATTTACAATTACAATTTGATAAAGAAGGATCAGAAAAATTAAAAAATATTAGTAAAGAATATATAAGTACAGTAGACGGAACTGGTACAGAAACAATAAAATATATATCAGTTAAATTAGATGGACAAGAATTACTTACAACTTATTTTGGGGAAGAAGTAACTAATGGAATGATACAAATTCCAATGGGAGATGTTGTAACAGAAGCAGAAGATTTTAATGATACAAGAGATAGAGTTCAAAGAATAGCAGAAGTTGTAAATGGAGATGTAATGCCACTTGCATATGTACTATCTTCAGATAATTATGTTAAATCTGTTATAACAGCTGATATGATATTTATTGCAGAAATAGCATTTGCTATAGTAGTAGCATTAGTTTCAATATTTATAATAATAAAATATAAATTAAAAGGATTAAGTTTATCAATAATTAGTATAGGATATATTGCATTATTAACATTAGTAATGAGATACACAAATGTTACTATAACTTTAAATGGTTTAATTGCTTTCATAGCAGTTGTAGCAATAAACTATGTATTTGATATTAAAATGTTAAATGGATTAAAAAATATTTCAAATACAAAAGCTGTATTTGGAAAAGTTATGAAAGAATTATATCTTACAATTATACCAGTTTGCATAATTGCTATAATATTTACATTTATGTCTGGAGTAATAATAAGCAGTATAGGAATGATTCTATTCTGGGGATTATTATTACAAGCAGTATATAATGCTTTAATAATATTTGCTTTAGATGTAATTTAGAAATCAAAATATGTAAAAATTATAAAAGGTAGGAAAGATAAATGAAATTAGATGGAAATAAAAAAATAGTATTATTAGGTTTAATTCTTTTAATCGTAGCAGGAATAATTGTTGTAGCTTTAAAAGGTTTTAATGTATCTTTAATTTTACAACAACATGAATCAGTAAATATATTTATTGGTAAAGAAGTAGATTTAAAAGACATAAAATCAATATGTAATGAAGTTTTTCAAAATAAAAAAGTAGTTTTAAGAAATGTAGAATTATTTGATGATTCTGTAAATATAAATGTTGAATCTATAACAAATGAAGAAAAAGAAGGATTAGTAAGTAAAATAAATGAAAAATATGGAACAGAACTTACAGTAGAAGGACTTACTGTTAATTCAAATTCTAACATAAGAATTAGAGATTTAATAAAACCATATTTTAAACCAGTTATATTATCAGTAGTTTTAATAGTAGTTTATTTAATTATAAGATTTAGAAAAGAAAATGTTTTAAGTCTATTAGGAACTATAACTGGAATAATAGTTTTAACAGAAGCAGGACTAGCAAGTATTATTGTGATAGTTAGAATTCCATTATCACCAATAATGATAAATTTGATGACAGTAGTTGCAATAATAGAATTACTTGTATATATTAATAAAAAAGAAAATACAAGTAAAGTTCAAGAAAATTAAGTAAAGGACTTGCATTTTCAAAAAAAGTGTAGTAAAATAATTATGCTAAAAAATACCATATTCTTAGTTTAAAGGAAAAGCCTACTTTATACTCAGAATATTGGCAAATAAAAAATAAATAGGAGGAATAAAAGTTATGACAAAGGAAAGAAAACAAGAAGTAATTAACACACATAAAAGAGAGGAAAATGATACTGGTTCTCCAGAAGTTCAAATCGCTCTTTTAACAGAAAGAATTACAGAATTAACAGAACACTTAAAAGTTCATCAAAAAGATAATCACTCAAGAAGAGGATTATTAAAAATGATAGGAAAAAGAAGAAATTTATTAAACTATTTAGCTAAAAAAGATATTAACAGATATAGAGAAATAGTTAAAAAATTAAATTTAAGAAAATAATATATTAAAAGAAATTCATTAGAGTTTTAATGGATTTCTTTTTGTTTAAAAAGTTAGATAAATATGTAACATAAGATTAAACGATTATCTTATAAATTTAATTAGAGATTATATTAATAAATATTAAATAGGAGTATAAATGTTAAAAAAAACAATAAAAATACTACTAATAATAATATTAATATTATTATTAGTATGGGGAATAATATTTGCTATAAATATTGTTAGATGTTTAAATTATGAAAAACCAATATTATATTTGTATGCAATAACAGATGAATATACAGAAGAATATTATTGTATAGGATATGAAATAAGATTGAGCATATTTAGTAAAGGTGTTGGACGAACAGAAATGTTATTTTTGAAAAAGAAGTTATTTAAAACCAAATTATTGGAAGATAAAATTACTTATTATGAAGATGAAAAAGGTATAAAACGTTGGTACTAATATTTTACAGAATACATAAGAGAAGCTGGTAATAATATATATCAGCTTCTTTTGTAATTTAATTTACATAATTTTTACAAGTACTAAAAATTGCTTGATTTTTTTATGTTAATATAGTACAATGTAAACGGTTATTTATTTGAAAAGGTAGCTTGCATAATGTATTATAAAAAGTAAATAATATATTATAGAGGTTACATTTCAAGTAAATTGCCTAAAATTAGCAAAGCTTTGCTGTTGCAAATTCAAAAAAATGAATTGCACTGTAGGTAAAGCAAGCATAGGAGGAAATGTAAAATGTTTAAAACTTATAGTATGGAATTAGCAGGAAGAACACTTACAATTGAAAATGGAAAAATGGCAGGTCTTGCAAATGGTAGTGTGCTTGTAAAATATGGAGAGACAACAGTACTTGTAAATGTTACAGCATCAAAAGAACCAAAAGAGGGAATAGACTTTTTTCCACTTTCAGTAGATTATGAAGAAAGATTATATGCAGTAGGAAAAATCCCAGGAGGATTTACAAAAAGAGAAGGAAAACCAACTGATAAAGCAATTTTAACAGCTAGAGCAATAGACAGACCAATAAGACCTTTATTCCCAAAAGATTTTAGAAATGATGTTGTTGTTAGTTGTTTAGTATTATCAGTAGAACAAGATTGTTCACCAGAAGTATGTGCAATGATTGGTACATCAGCAGCATTATCAATATCAGATATACCATTTGGAGGACCAACAGCAGCAGTAGCAGTTGGATATGTTAATGATAAAGTAGTTATCAATCCAACAGAAGAAGAAAGAAATAATAGCAGATTAACCTTAACAGTAGCGGGAACAGCTGATAAAATAGCTATGATAGAAGCTGGTGCAGATGAAATACCAGATGGTACAATGCTAGAAGCAATAAAGATGGCACACGTTGAAATTAAAAAAGTTTGTGAATTTATACAAAAAATAAAAGATGAAATAGGAAAACCAAAATTTGAATATACATCATTTGCAGTTAATGAAGAAGTATATGATATAATTGCAGGTGAATTTTCTGAAAGAATGAAACAAGATGTTCAAACACCAGATAAGCCAGAAAGAGATGAAAAAATAGACAAGCTTACAGAAGATGTAAAAGCTTGGTATGAAGAAAAATATGGAGAAGAAAAATTAGAAGAAGATAGCAAAGCTATAGCAGACGCTCTATATAAATTAGAAAAGAAAACAGTTAGAAAGCTTATATTAGAAGAAGGAAAAAGAGTAGATGGTAGAGGAATTTATGATATAAGACCTTTATCATGTGAAGTTGGATTAATTCCTAGAGTACATGGAAGCGCTTTATTTAATAGAGGTAGAACACAAGTAATGTCTATCGTAACACTTGGAATGAAAAGTGAAGAACAAATATTAGATGGATTAGATACTGAAGAATCAAAAAGATATATGCATCAATATAATTTCCCAGGATATAGTGTTGGTGAAGCAAAATCTTCGAGAGGACCAGGAAGAAGAGAAATAGGACATGGTGCTCTTGCTGAAAAAGCATTAGTTCCAGTGTTACCTTCAGTAGAAGAATTTCCATATGCAATAAGAGTAGTATCAGAAATATTAAGCTCAAATGGTTCTACATCACAAGGAAGTATTTGTGCATCAACTTTAGCATTAATGGATGCAGGTGTTCCAATTAAAAAACCAGTTGCTGGTATATCAACAGGATTAATTACAGATGAAAATGATCCAAGTAAATATGTTGTAATAACAGATATTCAAGGAATAGAAGATTTCTTTGGAGATATGGACTTTAAAGTAGGTGGAACAAAAGATGGAATTACAGCAATACAAGTAGATATAAAAGTTGATGGATTAAGTTATGAAATTATAGCAGAAGCTTTTGAAAGAACAGCAAAAGCTAGAGCATATATATTAGACGAAATAATGGCACCACAAATAGCTGAGCCAAGAAATGAAATTTCAAAATATGCTCCAAAAATTATTAATATGCAAATTAATCCAGAAAAAATTAAAGATGTTATTGGTTCTGGTGGAAAAGTTATTAATAAAATTATTGATGAAACAGGAGTTAAAATTGATATTGAAGAAGATGGATCAGTATTCATTTATTCAGACGATATAGAAGGTGCAAGAAAAGCACAAAGTATAATTGAAGAAATTACAAGAGAGATTGAGCTAGAAGGAATATATACAGGAAAAGTTACAAGAATTGCTACATTTGGAGCTTTTGTTGATTTAGGTGGAGGAAAAGAAGGATTACTTCATATTTCAAAAATCTCAAAAGAAAGAGTAAATAAAGTTGAAGATGTATTAAAAGTTGGAGACGAAGTAACTGTAAAAGTTTATGAAATAGATGATCAAGGAAGAGTAAACTTAACTAGAAAAGATTTATATGAAGAATAAAATTTTTAAAATAAAAGTAAGTATCCCAATTTTTACAGAATTGGGATACTTTTTAAAATTTAATATTAATTATTAATAATTTTGAATTTGTATTTTTATAAAAAAATTATTTACTGCTTAGATATGTAAAAATCATGAATGATTTTTATATATTTAACTTTGCAAATCTTTTATATTCGCTAATAAATATAAATATAAATAAATAAATATAAATATATATATATATATATATATTTATTTATTATTAAATTATTTTTTATCAATAAATTGAAAAAAATGTAAATAATTTTAAATTTTTTGAATATAATGGAGTAATAAAAATTAAAAAATAACTCATAATAATAGTGAAATAAAGGCTTTTTAAAAACAGATTTATATTTCTTAAGAATTATTAAATTTGTTTTAAAAACTTGAAAAGAATTCCATATAATGGTATAATAAAAACTGTCGATAGCAAAAGCTATCAAAATAAAGAAAAGGAGCCGTAAAATGAAGTATTTATATCTTCTACAACAAGCTTTAATATGGATAATAACTATATATTGGATTTATCAAATAATAGTTAGTTTTTGTTCATTAATAAAATTGAAAGATAAGAAGTTAATAATAGAAAAAGATCATAAATTTATGGCAATAATACCAGCACATAATGAGGAAAATGTAATAAGAAATTTAGTAGAAAGTTTAAAAGATCAAGATTATCCAAAAGAATTATATGATATATATGTAATTGCAGATAATTGTACAGATAGAACAGCAGAAATTGCAAAAGAAGCAGGAGCAAAAGTTTTAAAAAGATTTGATGAAGCACACAAAACAAAAGGATATGCGTTAAACTGGTTTTTAAAACAAAAAATAGAAGAAAATGCTGATTATGATGCTTTTTGTGTATTTGATGCAGATAATATAGTAGATAAGAATTTCATAAAAAATATGAACAAAAAACTTTGCCAAGGTGAAGAAGTAGTTCAAGGATATAGAGATATAAAAAATCCTACAGATTCATGGATATCATCAGGATATGCTATATTCTACTGGATGATGAACAGATTTTATCATTTAGCTAGATACAATTTAGGATTATCTCCTTTAATTAATGGAACAGGATTTATGGTTAAATTTGATATAATAAAACCTAATGGATGGCAAACAGTAACATTAACAGAAGATATTGAATTTTCTTTAATAAATATTGCTAATGGAAGAAAATTAGGCTGGGCAACAGATGCAATAGTATATGATGAGCAACCAGTTAAATTTGATCAAAGTTGGTCTCAACGTTCAAGATGGACAGTTGGACACTTACAATGTATGAAACATTACACTAAAGATTTAGCAAAAGGTGTAAAAGAACATAAAACACTTATGAATTTTGATGGATTATTATATATGTTTGGTATTCCAATGATGATATTAACATTTCTTTTACTTGGAGTAAATACATTACTTTACTTAGGATCAGAAATGACTATAGTTGATTTACTATGGAATTATGCTAAATTCTTAGTAACAACATTTATATTCCCTGTAATAACAGGTGTAGTTATAATGGCATTAGATAAGAGAAAAATAAAACCAATGTTATTTGGAATACTATGTTATCCTTTATTTTTAGGATCATGGATTTTAATAAATATAAAATGTTTGATTAAGCCAGATACAGAATGGGAAAAAATCGAACATGTTAGAGATATTAATATAAAAGAAGTTTCATCAAGTACAAATATGTAGATAAAATAGAAAATTAGTATTAAAAAATGGGGTAGAAGATTTTATAAATTTCTACCTCTTTTTACTTGTAAAAAAACTAAAAAAATGATAGTATATCAATGTGCGTTGTAATGTATATTTTATATTAGTAAATATTATCATTTAGAATATTAACAATCAAGAAGGGAAGGCATAAATGGAAGATATTGAAAAAAAATTACAAGATGTAATAAATAGGAAAAACATCTTAAAAAACGAACCTATGTCAAAACATACATCTTTTAAAATTGGGGGAATCGCAGATTATTTTATAAAAGTAACAACAGTCCAAGAATTAAAAGATGTTTTAGAATTAGCAAATAATTTAAACATACCAATTACAATAATAGGAAATGGAACTAATTTATTAGTAAGAGATGGTGGAATTAGAGGTTTTGTAATTAAATTAGAATTAAATGAATTTAAAATAAAAAGAAGTACAAATGAAATTTTAATAACAGTAGAATCAGGAATGAGTCTTGGAGCTTTATCTGGTATAGCATTAAAAGAAGAAATTGCAGGATTAGAATTCTTATCAGGAATACCTGGAACAGTTGGCGGAGCAATAAGAATGAATGCAGGTGCGTATGGAAAAGAAATGCAAGATATAGTTGTAAAAACAAGAGTTATGACATATGATGGAAAAATTAAAACACTAGATTTAAAAGAACATGATTTTAAATATAGAGACAGTATATTATCAAAAATGCAAGCTATTGTAATAGATACATGTTTAAGAGCCAAAAAAGGTGAAAAATCTGAAATTGAAAATTTGATGAAAGAATATTCAAGTTCAAGAAAAGAAAAACAGCCTTTAGAATATCCAAATGCTGGAAGTACTTTTAAAAGAAAAGAAGGGGTAGTAACAGCTAAATTAATAGACGAATGTGGTTTAAAAGGATATAGCATTGGAGATGCAGAAGTTTCAACTAAACATGCGGGTTTTATTGTAAATAAAGGAAATGCAACAGCAAATGATGTTTTAAGTTTAGTAGAATACATAAAAAAAGAAATTAAAGCTAAGTTTGGCATAGATGTAGAATTAGAAATATTAGTATTAGGAGATGAAAAATAATGAAATCTTTTTTTGAATGGTTTAAAGCAAGTACAAAGGTTAAAAGATGGATTCTTTTAATAGTTGTAGGTATAATACTTACTTGTTATGGAATTGCAAAAATATTAGTATCACAAGAAATAACATTTTTTGAGCTTGGTAAAACAATAGTAATATTTGTTTTAGGATTTCTTGCAATAGTAATAAGTGTAGTATTTATACAAAAAAGAAGTTTAGAAATAATAATAGAAGCGAATAATACATCAACAGATAAAGGAAAAAAGGCCCAATTAAATATAAAGTCATTAATATTTAATAAGAAAGTTTATGAAGAAGGACCAAAAGTTGTAGTAATAGGAGGAGGTCCTGGATTAAATAATGTAATCGAAGGATTTAAAAAATATACAAATAATATTACTGCAATAGTAACAATGTCTGATTACGGGGATATACCTACAGAGTCAAGAAAAGCTTTAGATACATTACCTTTAAGAGATATAAAAGATAGTATAATTGCTATGTCTGATAAAGAAGATATAATGAGAAATCTTATGAATTTAAACTTTAAAAATGAAAGATTAAGAGGTTTAAATTTTGGTGATATATATTTAACAGCAATGAATGAAATATATAGTAACATTTCAGAGTCAATTTTAAAGAGTACAGAAGTTTTGAATATAACAGGAAGAGTTATGCCAGTAACACTTGATGAGATTACAATATGTGCTGAGCTTGGAGATGGAACAACTATAAAACAAAAGGAAAGAATACCTGAAGTTGTTTCAGAAAAAGTAGAAACAATAAACAGAATATATATTTCACCATCAAACTGTAGACCAGCACCAGGAGTGATTGAAGCAATAGAAGATGCTGATATAATAATAATTGGACCAGGAAGTTTATATACAAATGTATTACCAAACTTACTTGTTAAAAATGTATCAAGGGCAATAAAAGATAGCAAAGCAATGAGATTTTATATATCAAATATAATGACACAGCCAGGACAAACAGATAACTATTCTTTATCAGAGCATATTAAAGCCATACAAGAACATGTTGG
The DNA here is from genome assembly GCA_947064765.1 of uncultured Clostridium sp. GTDB lineage: Bacteria > Bacillota > Clostridia > TANB77 > CAG-508 > Scatovivens. The sequence continues at coordinate 34,813 of CAMSWH010000002.1, read as the reverse complement.
AGAAGGTTTATTTGATTATTGCTTAGCAGATACAGGGGAAATTATACCTGAATATATAAGAAAATATAATAAAGAAGGTTCAGAAGTAGTTGAACTTGATACTAAGAATATAAGTGCATATAATATAAAATTAATACAAAAGAATATGTCATGTATTAAGGATGAAAAAATTCGACACAATACAGATTTAATAGCATCTATAATAATGGAAATGATTTGTAATGATTTAAAATTCCATGATATGCAGAATAATACTCAGTATTTATTATTACAATCTGTATTAAAAGAACAAAAGAAAATAAGACAAAAGGAAGAAAAGAAACGTAAAAAGTTAGAGAAATCTGGAAAAGAAATAAAACCAGTAAAAGAGACAAAAGGAAAAAGTAAATTTAAAGAAAAATATAAAGAAAGAGTTGCATCAATTCAAAATACTGATAAAAAAATAGAACAAAATAAGAAAATTGCACAAGAAATAGAAAATTACAGAAATTTGGCAGATTATAAAATAGATGATAATGGAAGAGAACCAGTTAGAAGAAGAAAAAATAAATAAAAGGAAGAATACAAATGAAAATAACTAAAGCAAAAATAGATTTAAAAGAATGTTTAAATAAAGAATGGATATTAACAAATGGAATTGGAGGATTTTGTAGTTCAACAGTTATAGGAGCAAATACTAGAAGATATCATGGATTACTTATAGCTCCATTAATTCCTCCAGCACAGAGGCATTTGCTTATATCTAAAGTAGACGAAAATATAACAGTAAATGGAGAGGAATATAAATTATTTACAAATATATGTAAAGATTATATTTCAGATGGTTATAAAAATCTTGAAAGCTTTGAGAAAGAATATTTACCAGTTTTTACATATAAAGTAAAGGATATAAAAATAGTAAAAACAATATCAATGGTACAAGGTAGAAATACTGTAGTAGTGCAATATAAAATAAAAAATGGAAAAAATGAAGCAAAATTAACATTAGCACCTATTGTTCATTTTAGAGATTTTCATAAAATGACACCAAACTATAATTTTACTTTAAAACAAAAAATTGATAAAAATAAAGTTAGATTAGAAATAGATGGAAAAGCTAGTACACCAATATATATTTTTGTAAATGATGGAGAATATATAGCATATGAAAATGATACATTTAAAAATATGTATTATTTAAAAGAAGAAGAAAGAGGATTTCCACCTGAAGAAGATTTATTAGTATCAGGTAGATATGAAATAAAAATAAATTCTGGAGAAACAAAAGAAATTACTTTTGTAGCATCACTAGAAGATAATACAGAGCAAGTTGATAGTAATAAAGTATTTAAAGAGGAAAAAGATAGAATCCAAAAAATAATAGATGAAACAGATCTTTTAATAAAAAAAGCTAAATTAACAAAAGCAGAAAAAGAATATAATGAATTAGTAACAGATTTAGTTACAGCAGCTGATAGCTTTGTTATAAATAGACCTAATTTTGGAACCCATTCAATAATTGCAGGTTTTCCATGGTTTTTAGATTGGGGAAGAGATACATTAATTGCATATGAAGGTTTATTATTAATAACAAAAAGATTTGATTTAGCAAGAGAAATTTTATTAACTTTTACTAGAGATATAAAATATGGACTAGTTCCAAATGGATATTCAGGCTTTGACAATAGACCATTATATAATAGTGCAGATGCATCACTTTTATTATTTGAACAAGTTAATAAATATCTTCAATATACAAAAGATTATGATTTTATAAAAGAAAATATATATGAAAAATTAAAAGATATAATCGATAATTATACAAAAGGAATTGATTTAGATAATAATAATATATTTATTGCAGAAGATGGATTATTATCATCAGGAACTGAAACTACTCAAAATACTTGGATGGATGTGAAAATAGGAGATTTTGCAGTAACACCTAGAAATGGAAAAGTAGTTGAATTAAATGCACTTTGGTACAATGCTTTAAGAACATTAGAAAATTTATCAAATAGATTTGGAGAAAAAGAAGAATCAGAAAATTATAAAAAATTAGCAATTAATCATAAAAAAGAATTTGAAGAAAAATTTTATAATAAAAAGAAAAAATCATTAGAAGATGTTGTTGGTGATGATAAAATAAGGCCAAATCAGTTATTTAGTATATCAACTACATATCCAGTAATAAAACCATCTTCAGAAATAGGAAAAACAATATTTAAAACAGTAAAATCGAAACTTTTAACGAAATATGGATTACGTACTCTTGCAAAAGGAGAAGAAGGATATATTCCATATTATGAAGGAGATCCAGTAACAAGAGATAAAAGCTATCATCAAGGTATAGTGTGGGTATGGTTAATGGGATTATATTCAGATGCATTTAAAAATATTATAGATGATGAAAAAGATAGATTAGAAAAAGAAAAATTAAAAATAGAATATGAAAAATTTATTAAAAGTGTATTCAATACATTCAAAACAGAAGTATTAAGTCCAGAGGGAATCGGAACTATATCAGAAGTGTATAGTGCTGAAGCTCCATTTAAATCAGGTGGAACTTTTTCTCAGGCTTGGAGTGTTTCAGAAATATTAAAAATAATTATAAAAATGAAATAATTTTACAAAAGCGAACTAATGTAATTAAAATTTTAATAGTTCGCTTTTTAATTAGAATAATATTGATAAAAATTAGATATATGTAATTGAAATAAATATTTTAGTTGCTGATTTGAAAGAAAGTAAAGTGTTTTGTAATATGTGTATCTCCTTTAGCAAAGTGAGAAAGGAATAAATTGAAAATGGAATTAAAAGATTTAAATACAAAATTTATAGGAAAAAATGTAATATATTTTCAATCAATTGGATCAACTCAAGAGTTTGCTAAAAATTTAAAAGAAGAAATACAAGAAGGAACTGTTATATTAGCAGATATACAAACCTCAGGAGTTGGAACTAATGATAGAAAATGGTTTACTGGTAAAGAAGAAAATTTAACAATGACATATATATTATATCCAAATTGTAATATAAATAAATTATCAAGATTAACTATATTAATTGCAGAGTGTATGGTAAAATCAATAAAAAAATTATATGGATATGATTTAGAAATAAAAAAACCAAATGATATAATATATAATAATAGAAAGTTAGCAGGAATTTTAACTGAAACTAAAGTAGAAGGAGAAATTGTTAAAAAGCTTTATATAGGAATAGGGTTTAATCTTAATCAAACAGTGTTTCCAGAAGAATTAAAAGAAATTGCTTCTTCATTAAAAATTGAATTTGGAATAGAATTTTCAAGAGAAGAAATTATGAAAGAATTTTTTACTATTTTTGAAGAAGAATATTTAAAGTTAATAAATTAAATATTGAAGTGATAGTGGTAAAAAAATTAAAAAATCTATAAAATATATAAGATAAATATTGTATATAAAATAAAAGATAGGAGTTTTTTATGATTGAAATAAAAAAAGTTAGTAAGTCATATGTAAAAGATAAAAAATCAATTAGTGATTTAGATTTAGAAATTAAAAATGGAGAAATTTTTGGATTTTTAGGACCAAATGGAGCAGGAAAAACAACAACAATAAAGATGATTACAGGTATTTTAGAGATAGATGAAGGAGATATATTATTAGATGGGACAAGTATTTCTAAGTCGCCAGTAGAAGCAAAGAAAAAATTTGGATTTGTTCCAGATAATCCAGATATATTTCTAAAATTAAAAGGAATTGAATATTTAAATTTCTTATCAGATATTTATAAAATATCCAAAGAAGAAAGAAAAGAAAAAATAGAAACTTTGTCAAAAAAGTTTGATATATATGAGAATTTAAATGATAGAATTCAGAGCTATTCTCATGGTATGAGACAAAAAATAAATGTAATAGGAACATTATTGCATAATCCTAAAAATTGGATTTTAGATGAGCCAATGACAGGGTTAGATCCAAAATCTTCACACGATTTAAAAGAAATGATGAAAGAATATGCTAATTCTGGAAATACAGTATTCTTTTCAACTCATGTGCTTGAAGTAGCAGAAAAATTATGTGATAGAATTGGAATAATAAATAAAGGAAAGCTAATTTTTGTTGGAACTTATGAAGAAATGAAAAAACAATTTAAAGAAGATGCATCATTAGAAGATTTATTTTTAGAAATTACAGAATAAATTTTTAATATAAATAAAATATTATTTTTTGAATATATAAGAATCTATATATTAATAATTATAAAAAAGAGAAAGAAGATTTGTGAATGAGGGATATAGTATTATTAACAAAAATTTTATTTAAAGGCTCTTTAAATAAAAATAAGAAAAATGATAAAAAGGGTTCTAATTTAGGTAAGATAGTATTATTTACAGCATTATATGCATATTTAGCAGGAATTGTGGGATATATCAGTTATGAAGCGATAAGAAGCCTCATGGAAATAAATCAAGAAGCTGTATTTTTTAATATATGTTTTGTAGGTATGATTGGAATGACTATTATTCAAACAGTATTTAATAGTTTAAATATTTTATTCTTTTCGAAAGATATTGAATATTTAATACCATTGCCTATAAGTTCTATAAAAATTATAATGGCTAAATTTAATTGCTTAATAATATCAAGCTATATAATTAATGCTATTGTAATTTTGCCAGTTTTAGTAGTATATGGAGTTTTATTAAAATTAGGAATTACTTTTTATATAGTTGGTTTATTAGTAGTATTATTATTTCCAATTATACCAGTAATACTTACATCAATTATTGTAACTATAATAATGAAATTTACAAATATAATAAAAAATAAAGATATGGTTCAATATATAACAGTTTTTGTGACATTAATATTTGTAATAGGAATACAAATGTTAAGTTCATCTGGAAGTAGTAATGAGATTACAAATGAAGAATTAGCAAATATGCTTTTAGAAACAAATGGATTAGTAGAAATGTATTCTGATTATTTTATAACATTAAAAACGATTAATAATGCATTACTAAACTATAATAGTTTAAACGGAATGATTAGTGTACTTGTTTTGTTTTTAGAAACAATAGTAGTTTATATATTAGGTGGTATAATTACATCTAAAATGTATATAAAAGCTATAACTTCTCTTCAAACTCAAGGAATTAAAAAAAGTAAAAAAACAAGTAAAGATAAGGATTATATAGAAAAAACGCCTTTAAAATCATATGTAAAAAAAGAATTTATTAATTTAACAAGGAATCCAATATTTTTTATGCAATGCATGCTACCATCAATACTATTTCCAGTGCTATTTTCTTTTCCAATCATTGTTTCACTTAAGGAAAGCGGTGAAGAGGGAATACTAGAATTGCAGAATTTAATATTGCAAAATATTGAAACTCAAAGAGGAATTTTTGTATCTTTAGCAATAGTTGCATTTTGTTTTATGTTTAATTTTATATCAGCGACAGCCGTATCAAGAGATAGAAATAATAGTACATTTATGAAGTATATTCCTGTAAATTTAGAAAAACAATGTTTATATAAAACAATACCTGGAATGATTTTAAATATGATACCATTAATATATTTTTTAATAATAATAAAAATTATAGTACCTATTGCATCTATCAAAATATTATTATATATTAGTGTAGTTTCAATTTTAATGAATATATTTAATAATTATTGCTTTATAATAATAGATTTAATAAATCCTAAACTTGAATGGATAACTGAATATGCAGTTGTTAAACAAAATGTAAATATGTTTTTCCAGATTGTTATTATATTAATTCAATTAGGAATAATTGCACTAGTAGCTTTTAATATATCAAATATAGAAGTTTTAGTAGGTATTATAAGTTTAATATATATAATAGGACTGTATTTAATAAGAAAGTATATTATAAAGCATCAAGTTAAAATATTTAGCAAGATAGTTTAAAAATCTAATTTGTATTATTAATTTTTATAGAAATATGCGTTATTTATCATAAAATATGAAATAGAAAGAGGAGTTTTATGGAAGAACAAAAACCTTTTTATAAAATTATAAATGAAATATGTGAGGAAAAAAATATCAGTCAAAAACTCCTTTCATATGGATGGATTAGAGAATTAAAAAAAGAAAATAAATCACATTATATAATTAGATATCAACTTGATTTGAATAGTGCAGTATCATATAAAATTGCAGGAGATAAATTTGCAACATATGAAGTTTTAAAATCAAATAATGTTCCAACAATAGAGCATAAAATGATATTTAATCCTAAAACAAGAAGTATATATTATGAAAATAAGTTTATACAAGAAGCTAAAAAGTTATTATCAAAAAATAATAATAAAGTTGTTATAAAAGCAAATGATTCTTTTGAAGGAAGAGACGTATATTTTTGCAAATCAGAAGAGGAGATCGAATATACAATAAAAAAATTATTTGAAGAAAAAAATCCAACTTTAAGTGCTTGTCCATATATGGAAATAGATTTTGAATATAGAGCAATATATTTATGTGGAGAATTATTGTATATTTATAAGAAAAGAAAACCATATGTTATTGGTGATGGAAAAAAGACGCTACAAGAATTAATAGATAAAAAAAACATAGATAATAATATACAAATAGATGTATCTAAAGAGCTTGATTTAAAATATGTTCCTAAAGATAAAGAAGAAGTTATAGTATCTTGGAAACATAATTTAAGCAATGGTGCAGAGCCAATTGTAATAGATGAAAAAGATAAGTTTATAGAAAAGGTAAAAAAAGTTGCTTTAGATGCAGGTAATGCATTAAATATCGAATTTGCAAGTATAGATGTTGCAAAAACTAAAAATAATGAGATTTTTGTAATGGAAGTAAATGGAAGTGTTTGTATGAATAAATTTACAGAGATTATACCAAATGGTTATAATATAGCAAAAGAAATTTATTCAAAAGCAATAGATAAAATGTTTGAATAAGAAAAGATTATAACCTAGAACATATTTATAATATAAAAATATAGACATAGGGACGTTGTTGTTGTCTAAATTTATAGATATAGTTAATTATAGTTGAATGTTTACAGTATTAATTATAATTAAATATCATATATGAATTTTATTTTAATTTAGACAACAACAACGTCCCCATGTCTATTATAATAAAATCACAATTACTAATAGACAAAAAAAACTTGACAGTTTACAATAATACATATAAAATAGTAATGTAGGATAAAATACAATATAAATTATATAAATAATTGTTTGATTTATGAAATAATTTTGTTGTACATTGAAAATTTAATAGAAAAGAGGTAAATGTAATTATGGTGCAAACAGTTTTAATTATCATTGCCACTATTCTTATCTCAGCTGCAATATTTATCCCTGTTGGAGGGCTTATAAGAAAAAGAATTGCAGAATCTAAAATTCAAAGTGCAGAAAGTGAAGCTAGAAGATTAATTGAAAACGTAAAGATAGAAGCAGAAAATTTAAAAAAAGAAGAATTGATTAAAGCTAAAGAAGAAGTACTACAAATAAGAAATGAATTAGATCAAGAGATGAAAGAAAGAAGAGGCGATGTTCAAGCACAAGAAAGAAGATTGATCCAGAAAGAAGAAAACTTAGAAAAAAGAGCAACTATGTATGATGGAAAAGAAAAAGAACTAGAAAGAAAATTCGCAGAGAATGAACAAAAAAGAGAAGAATTAGAAGGTCTTTATAATAAAGAACTTGAAGAGTTGCAAAGAATTTCTGGGTTAACACAAGAACAAGCAAAACAACAATTACTAAATGAGTTAGATAAAGAAATAACTCAAGAAAAAGCAGCAATGATTAGAGAATTAGAAGCAAAGGCAAAAGAAGATTCTATAAAAAATGCAAGAGAAATTGTAAGTTTTGCAATTCAAAAATGTGCAGCTGATCATACTTCAGAAACAACAGTATCTGTTGTTTCACTTCCAAATGATGAAATGAAAGGAAGAATAATAGGTAGAGAGGGAAGAAATATAAAAACACTAGAAACTCTTACAGGAATTGACTTAATAATTGATGATACTCCTGAAGCTGTTATTATTTCTGGATTTGATCCATTAAGAAGAGAAGTAGCGAGAATAGCTATAGAAAAATTAATTGAAGATGGAAGAATACATCCAGCTAAAATTGAGGAAATGGTAGAAAAAGCAAAAGAAGAAGTTGCAACAATTATAAAAGAAGAAGGAGAAAGAGCTGCTTTAGAAACAGGAGTTAATAACCTTCATCCAGACATAATTAAATTAATTGGTAAATTAAAATATAGAACTAGCTATGGACAAAATGTTTTAAACCACTCAATTGAAGTTTCTAACTTAGCTAGAATAATGGCAGAAGAATTAGGAATAAACTCTAAAATTGCAAGACGTGCTGGATTATTACATGATATAGGAAAAGCATTAGATCATGATATGGAAGGTACACACGTAGAATTAGGTGTTGAAATCCTAAAGAAATACAAAGAAAATGATACAGTAATAAATGCTGTAGAAGCACATCATGGAGATGTTGAACCACTTACATTAGAAGCAATACTTGTACAAGCAGCCGATGCAATATCAGCATCAAGACCTGGTGCAAGAAGAGAAACGTTAGAATCATATATTAAGAGATTAGAAAAACTTGAAGAAATTGCAGATTCATTTGAAGGTGTTGAAAAATCATTTGCAATTCAAGCAGGACGTGAAGTTAGATTAATAGTAAAACCTGATAAAGTTTCTGATAGTGATATGGTTGTAATGGCTAGAGAAGTTGCGAAAAAAGTAGAAAATGAAATGGAATATCCAGGACAAATAAAGGTAAATGTAATTAGGGAATCCAGAGTAATTGATTACGCAAAATAATTATAGTAAAAAATTATATAAAAAAGGTAGAAATTTATTCTACCTTTTTTTGTTTGAACTCTTGACATTGTAAGGTTTTGAGCATATAATACAGCTATAACTTGCGTAGGAGGTTTCAAAATTGTAAATGCATAATAATAACTTATATTCTTTTAACAATAAATATGAGAACATTCCAGATGAGAAACTAATCGAACAAATAAGATTAGGCGATTTAGGAGCGCAAAATTATTTATTAGAAAAATATAGAAATATTGTTAATATGAAAGCTAATAAATTTTTCTTAATAGGTGCAGAAAGTGACGATATGATTCAAGAAGGAATGATAGGATTATTTAAAGCAATAAAATCTTTTGATTTAGAAAAAAATAATTCTTTTAAAACCTTTGCCAACTTATGTATAGAAAGACAGTTAATAACAGCTATAAAAACTTCAAACAGGCAAAAACATTTACCACTTAATTCATCATTTTCACTTAATACATCAGCCTATGATGAAAATGATGATACAACAGTAATGGAAATTTTAGATACTAATTTTGTAGAAGACCCATTAGATACAATAACAAAAAGAGAATATTTAGAATTTGTAGAAAATAGAATAGATGAAAATTTAAGTTTTTTTGAAAAACAAGTATTAAATAGATACATACAAGGAGAAAGTTATGTAGATATAGCAGAAAAATTAAATTCTCCTGTTAAATCAATAGATAATGCTATACAAAGAATTAGAAAAAAAGCAAATAAGGCAATAATAGAAAGTGATATTTAATAAAATAGTTATATAAAAATAGAGTGAAATAAAAAATTTTACTTTATTTTTTATATAATGAAATGAAGCCACACGTAGTGCGATTGTAAAAATATAAAATTAAATTTTACTAAAATAAAGAAAGTATGCCCTCTTAGCTCAGGTGGTAGAGCACTTCCTTGGTAAGGAAGAGGTCGGCGGTTCAAGTCCGCTAGTGGGCTCCATAATTTTAAGAACATGAACGGACTTGAAAAGGACGGCCGAATGAAATGAGGCAAAAACAGTCTAGTAGACTGTTTTTAGGACGCGGCTTGACAAGTCCGCTAGTGAGCTCCATAATTATTTTGAGTATATATATTAGAATTTATTTCTATAAAAAATCAAGAAAAGAAAGGAATAAAGATGAAAATAGGAATAGTTGGACTTCCAAATGTTGGAAAAAGCACTTTATTTAATAGCATAACAAAAGCTGGAGCAGAATGTGCAAATTATCCATTTTGTACAATAGAACCTAATGTAGGGGTAGTTGCAGTTCCAGATGAAAGAATTGAAAAATTAGCAGAAATTTATAAACCACAAAAAGTAACCAATGCTGTTGTAGAATTTGTAGATATAGCTGGATTAGTAAAGGGAGCAAGTAGAGGAGAAGGTTTAGGAAATAAATTTTTATCTCATATAAGAGAAGTTGATAGTATACTTCAAGTTGTTAGATGTTTTGAAAATTCAAATATTGTTCATGTTGAAGGAAATATAAATCCACTTCGTGATATTGAAACAATAAATCTTGAATTAATTTTTGCAGATTTAGAAACAATAGAAAAAAGATTAGAAAGAGCAAAAAAACTTTTAAAAGCAGATAAAAAATATCAATTTGAAATTGATACATTAGATAAGGTAAAAGAAGCATTAGATAATGGTAAATGTGCAAGAACTTTATCATATACTGATGAAGAAAAAGAAGTTTTAAAAGAAAGCTTTTTATTAACTTTAAAGCCAGTATTATATGTTGCAAATGTATCAGAAGATGAGATAGAAAATTGTGAAAATAATAGTAATGTTTTAAAAGTAAAAGAATATGCAAAATCAGAAGGTGCAGAAGTAATACCTCTTTGTGTTAAAATCGAAGAAGAATTAAGCACATTAGACAAAGATGATAAAGAAGAAATGTTACAAGCACTTGGACTTGAAGAATCGGGATTAGATAAGCTTATAAAAGCAAGCTATAAATTATTAGGATTAATGTCTTTCTTAACTGCAGGAGAACCTGAGGTAAGAGCTTGGACAATAAAAATAGGAACTAAAGCACCACAAGCTGCTGGAAAAATACATTCAGATATTGAAAGAGGTTTTATAAAAGCAGAAGTTATTTCATTTGATGATTTAATGAATGTAGGTGGATCAATGGTACAAGCGAAAGAAAAAGGTTTAGTTCGTTCAGAAGGAAAAGAATATGTAATGCGTGATGGAGATATTGTTTTATTTAGATTTAATGTTTAAAATATTAAAATTATATTACAAATATTACAATTATGTTAAAAAATAAAAAAATGTCAAAAAAACTTGCATTAAAAATTTTTTATGGTTATAATATGAACAGATGTTAAGAAATAGGGAGATGGAAAAAATGGTAAAATTTAGTAAAGAAAAAATGTTAGTTAGTTTAATTATTGTTACATTAGTAGCATTAGTAATCGGAAATGTTGCTTCACTTGCAACAGAGCCAACAGATGGAAGTGAAAATAATACAGCAAGTAATACTTTATCACTTACACCATCAAATAATACAAATGCAGTAAGTGCAGTAGCTGGAGAAAATAATACAAATACAAATAGTTCTTCAAATACTGTTGGAGTTGTGAATAATACAAACTCAAGTAGAAATACAAATACAAACACTAATACTAATACTAATACTAATACAAAAGCAAATACATCAAATACAAATTCTAGCAAATTACCATATGCTGGATCAAATTCAACAGTTATTTTTGTAGTAATTGCTCTTGGAGTATCAGCATTATATGCATATAAAAAAGTATCAGATTATAATGTTTAATAAAAACTAACCAAATTAAAAATATAAAAGCACACATATAGTGTGCTTTTTTGACGTTTAAATTATTACATATGATTACTTCTATTTTTATATGGGCATTATATTTAAGAAAGATTTTTATAGTTATAAAAATAGAAAAAGTTATTTGTTAGTTGCATTAAGATTACATAAAATAAAAAAATAATTACCATATTTTATGTAAATTTATTTAAAAGTATTGAAATATTAAAAGAAATCTGCTATAATAGTAAAAGAATTTAAGTTTACAAAAGATGCAAGTGAGAGTTATGACTTATTATTTGTGTCTTTTATTTTATTATGCGAGGGATAAAAATGTTATTTTTGGAAAAATTAGAACAAAGCAGAGTATATATCATTTCAATAATTTTAATTTGTATATTACTTGGAGTAATATACTCTATTTGCTTTATACCAAAAGAGTATGTAGCTTCAACAACTATGCTACTATTAGACATTGAAAAAGATGCTGATGAAAAAACAAAAAGTACAGGTAATTTAGAATTATCTAAAAGTATAGTATCAACTCTTGAAGAAATAATAAAGAGTGAATCAACAATTACAAGAGTAAAAAAAGATTTAAACTTACAAATTGAAAATAAAGAATTGAATAAGAAAATTGAAGTAAAAAGAATTTCAGATTCTGATACTTTAAGAATTAGAGTAAAGAATACTAATTCGCAAATAGCTTCACAAATAGCAGAAGAAATAGTAGAAATTTTTTCTGAGAAAATAAGAGAAACTTTTGGAAATACAGAAATCTACATAGTAGATACAGCACATATAGTTGAAGAGAGAAAAAGTTTTCCTATAGTAGGTGTAATAGGCTTATCAAGTGTAATAGGAATTTCTTTGAGTGTAATATATATGCTTGTTTCAGTAAAAGTAGATAAAAATGTAAAAACAAGTGTAGATATAGAATCAGAACTTTTACTTAAAAATTTGATTTCTATACCTTTAAATACTAAAAGATTAAATAAAGGGAAAATAAATTCAGAATTAATAGCATATGTTAATCAGAAATCTTTAGTAGCAAAAGCTTTTAGAGAATTAAGATCAAATATAAAATTTATAAATGTAAATAGTAAAGAAAAAGAGAAAGATATTATATTAATAACAAGTCCACATAAAGGAGAAGGAAAAAGTTATATAGCTGCAAATATGGCAATAAGTTTTGCGGAAGTTGGTAAAAAAGTTGTTTTAATAGATGCAGATATGAATACTGGAAGATTAGGAAAAATATTCAATATTCCAAATAATCTAGGAATATCAAATTATTTATCAAATCTTGATACTAATGGAATTGAAATAAATGAGCTTATAAATAAATACATTAATGAAACTCAGGTTAAAAATTTGAATGTAATCACATCAGGAACAAAACCACCAAATTCAGCAGAATTACTTACATTACCTAAATTACAAGAAATGATTAAAGATTTAAGTATTTTTTATGATGTAGTTATTATAGATGGAACTCCAGCATTAACAACAGTTGATTCTTTAATTTTAACTAGAGTAGCAAACTCTACAATAATAGTATCAGATTATAAAAAGACTAAAAAAGATGATTTATGGAAAACAAAAAGAGATATACAAAATGTTGGTGGAAGAATTGCAGGAGTTATAATAAATAAAGTTAGAGTAAGAGAAAAATTAGAAAATCAAGTTTCAACAAGAGATAGGGTAAATGAAATACTAAATGGAATAAAATTTGTATGTTCTAAAATAAAAATCGGATGTATAAAAATAGCGGAACTTTGCAGTTTTGTAACTATTAAAGTAAAAGACATTATTGAAGAAATAAAAAATAGAAAAAATCATAAATTTTTACCAGTTGGAGAGCAGATAGCATCTGAAAGTAAAATAGTTAATTCAATACAAGTAAATACAAAGATAGAAGAAAAAGAAAATGATGAACAACTTAAATTAAAATTAGATGATATTTCAGAAGAAAATAAACAAGGTAAAATTGAAATAATTTCTGAAAGTATCAATTCAGAAGTTACAGTAGCAGTAAAAGAAAAAGAGGTTGTAGAAGAGATTAATCAAAAAGATGTACCAGTTATAGAAACAAAACCTATAATAGAAGTATATGAAAATAAGGATCTTAATGGTTTCAGAGCACAATCTATGATGGTATTAAATAATGCAAAAAATAATATAGTAGAATTTGCTAAAAACATAAAACAAGTTGCAAGTGGAAAAATAGGTCAAATAAGAAAAGATACATTTGAAAATCAAGAAGAATATAATGAAGAAAAATATGTATTAGAAAAAGGCGAAGATACTATTATTGAAGAATATACAATAAATAAAAAAGTGCAAAATAGAAAAATTAATGAAACAGATAGTATAAAAGAAATTCAAAAAGCTATAACAAACAATAAAATAGCAAATGAAAAAGCTATTAATGGTGAATATGAATTAAGTGAAGAAACTATATTAGTAATAGTAACTCCAGATAACGGTGGTCTATGTAGAGCATTTAATAAATATTGTTTTACTGAAAAATTAGTTAGAGGAGTAGATAAAGTTGATGGATTTGTAAAAGCTCATTACTCAGCATATTTATTAAATAAAAGAGTAGAAGGATTAATGTTCCTTTATGGAATAACTAGAAAGCAAGCAAGAAGAGTAGATACTTTAGTATATACAACTTTATCGGATTATGATGATTGTGTATGGCTTGAAAGAAAGATGGCGTCAAACAAAGCTGAAACTTATGCAAGATGTATAACTAAAGAATATGATAGATTACCTGGTGAAAAAAGAATAGATTATATTATAAGATGTCAAGAATTAAGAAGACTTGAATTAAGAAAACATGACATAGAACTTGAATATCAATTAAATAATTTATGGAAATCTAATGACATGAGATTTTCTGATAAAGTAGTAATGAATAGATTTGCAGGTTTATATGAAACAAAATTAAAATCAAAAACACTTCAAAATATGTATAGAGATAGTTATACAAATAATTTTACAAGTAGCAACAAAACAGAAACTAATCACCAATCAGAAAATCTTACTCCAAAATATGAAGAAGATGATATAAGAACTATTGCAAAAAATAATAAAAATAAATTTAAAGATTATTTTGATAATGTATCTATTGATCAAGTTAAAATAAAAAGTGTAGAAGAACTTGAACAAGAGGTTATAAATAAAAATAATACAAGAAGTTTAGAGAGCTTTGCAGAACAACAAAGAGCAGAAAAAGTTGCAAAGAAAAAACAAATTCAAGATCAAAAGAAACTAGAAAAAGTAGAGAAAAAGAAATTGCGTGAAGCAAGTAAAAGAAATAAAGAACTAGAAAAGGAAAGACAAAGAGAAGAAGCTCGTATTGAAGAAGAGTTATTAGGAGATAATTTATATCCTAAAACTAAATTCAATAAAGATTTATAATTAAAGATTTCAAATTAATTCTATATAACTAAAAAGTAGGTTTTATATGTAACAATATAAAGCCTATTTTATTGATATTAGGGAAAAAATATGATATAATATATCCCTATATAAAAATATATAACAAAGTAAGAAAATTCTATTTTGGAGAAAGGGGGATAGCAATTTTACAAATTTACAACTGAATATTGAATGTTTGTTTTAAAAACCAGAAGTATTAGCTAAAAAAATGAAGGCAAAAGGAGAAAATTATTATGGGAAAAGAAATGAACAAAGAAAGAAATTTAACGAAGGAAAATGGTGGCACAAGTGAAAAGACAGAACAGCAGAACAAGCCTATAAAGGCTACAATAAATATTAGATGTGAAGGAACATATGCAACAAAGAAACTGAAGTCGAAATTACGGTTTTGGGGAGTAGCAATATTACTGTTAATCAGTTTTGCCTTGGGTATGTATGTAGAAAAGAAAAGTGACAACAGGCTGACATTTAACAGGACTTTGAAGTATATGGAACAAAAGGAAGAACTGAATGTAGAACGTTTTACGGAAGATCCCTTAAAGGATAGGGATTTTGCATGGGATGCAGAGAATGTTCCTTCGTTTATAAAATCAGATTATGATAAGGCTATTTTTAAAAATTATGACGGTGTGGAATATAATTTTGGAGAAAATAAAATCCGAATCGAAGAAGAATTTTTCTCAAACGGTGATCCAGAGATTTCGGTAAATTTCGATCTTGGATGGCAGTTACATAATTTCTCTATCTATTCGTCAGGGGAAAATATCATAATATATGGATATTGGAATGACGAATTCAGACGTATTAAAGTCGGAAAAACCGAAAAGAGTATAGAAAAAGAAGTGCTCACTCTTGATCCAGGTGTACCGTTTTCAGCTAACAGCAAATATATAAGCGACGAAGCTAAAAAAGATTATATATTTGTGATAAGCGAAGATATGACGACTGTTTCGGCATACAAGGATAATGCTATAGTCGGTGATAAGATAGTTTTACCAGATGAAATATTGGGATTTTATGACGGTATTATGATACTTACAAAATTCAATGAGTATAGCAATAAACTGTATATGCCATATGTTGTTAACAATAACGGAAAAGAGGAGTTTGTTTGTCTTGAGGTAGCAGTTGTAACTACTGAAGAAGTTAACAATGTGGCTAATGCAGAATACATTGATACTTTTCAGTCATATACAACACGTTATTCAGCATGGATGGGCTATGTTGGGTGCTATATTTTTGAAAATGAAGATGGAGCCTTAAGAATGATTGTTCCAAACGAAATTCAGAAATATGCTGCATACAGAAGAGGTACAGGAGTACTTAGTTCAGAAGATGATTTGGGCTGGCATTGGATTATCATACAGGAGTAGTTTGTAAAAGTTACGAAGATCCACAAAGTAACAAAGCAATTGTTTTGAAAGCAGAAAGGTGAGCACTTGAAATAAAAGTGTTCACCTTTCTAGGTATTAAATAATTATATAAAAGTTATATATAAAAGTTATATATAAAAGTTATATTTAAAAATTTATGATTAATAGAAAATTTTAGGTTTTACTTTTTTAATAAAAACCTTGAAATTATCATAATATAACTATATAATATGAATATAAATTTTATTCATATGGAGGAATAAAAATGAGTGGATTAGAAAGAGGAAGTTCTTTAAATTTTTTAGATAAATCATGGGTTGCAGCAGAATCATCTATGAATGCAAGTTGTATAGATAGAGAAGGAAAATCTCATAATTTAATGGGAGCAGCAATTGATACAAAAAATATTACAACATTAGCTGAATATATGAAATATGCAGATCCAAAATTTAAAAATATTGCAGAGCCAATGAAAGATAATGAAAAATTAATGAGGACATATGTTATACCAGTTACTTTAGAAAATGGACAACATGTTGATGTTATAGTTAATCAGAAGGGTCAAGATATGGCATGTGTTTTTTTAGATATAGAAGGAAAAGAATCACAATTTGCTGTAACACCAAGAATGCAAAAAGAAATTTTATCAAAAGGACTAAAAAATATAGAAGGTGTTATTAGTACAGAAATGGCAAAAGAGGGATTATTGCCAAAAACATTGCAAGAATTTAAAGAAGGTGTAGAAAAAGATACATTAGTCCCTAAAAATGCAAAGGAAAGTGTAGAAAAAATAAAAGAAAAAGCACCTAATGCAGATGTAAAAGCAGTTGAAGGTGAAGAAGAAAGAGATACAAAACAAGCTGAGGAAGAAGAAACTGAAATACCAGAAGGTGCTAAAGATGCTGTTTCAAAATTTAGAGAAAACTATAAAGGTGGAAGACTAAAACAAATTTTAGAAGTAGATGATCCAGAAAGCATAAATGATAAATTAGAAGGGAACACAGGAATAACAAAAGAAGGTGGAAAAGTTTATTGTTTAAGATTTGCTGATAGTGGAGCAGGATTAAGTGACAAAGTCATTATGATACAAGGAGAAAAAGTAGTAGAAAATTCGAAATATGACAATGATATGACTGAACTTATGAACGATAAAACTCAAAATGGAGTAAGAGATTTAGAAGATAATGATTCAAAAATTTACATTACGGACTCAAATGGAAAAACTATAGAATATGATTTGATTGCTAAACCTAAAGATTTAAGTATGGAAGAAAAAAAAGACGTTAATGCAGAAATGATAAAAATAGAAGCAGAATTAGAAAAAGAAAGAGAAATTGCTGAGAAAATTCAGGAGGAGATTGAGCAAATTGCTAGTACACTTGAAGCATATGAAGATAATCCAAGTCCAGAAATAATAGAAAATGTAATAGAACCAGCAACAGCAAAACTTGAAAATAAAAAAGGAGAACTTTCAGAAGTATATGAAAAAATAGGAAGTTTAAATAAAGAAAGAGCAGATATATTAACAAGTAAAGGTTTAGATCATTTAATGCCAGAAGCTCTAGAAGAAGAAAAAACAGGAGTAGAAGGATATGAATCTCATTATGGACACTCATTAGATGGTGGAGAAAAACAAAAATAGGTAAATTAAAAATGCAGGAGAGAATATTATGAAAAAAAGAAATATAATTATAGGTGGAGCATGGCCTTATGCAAATAGTTCATTACATTTAGGTCATATAGCAGGATTGATTTCAGGAGATTTTCTTGCAAGATATCATAGATTAAAAGGTGATAATGTTTTATATGTATCAGGTTCAGACTGTCATGGAACACCAATTACAGAAAGAGCAAAAAAAGAAGGTGTATCACCTAAAGAAATAGCAAGTAAATATGATGAAGAATTTAATAAAATGTTTAATGGATATCAATTTTCATATGATTTATACTCAAGAACATTTGAAGAATATCATAAAGAAAAAGTAAAAGTTCTTTTTAGAAAATTATATGATAATGGATATATATATGAAAAAATTGAACCACAAGCATATTGCGAAAAATGTAATAAATTTTTATCAGATAGAGAAATAACACTTACTTGCCCAGAATGTGGAGCTGAAACTAAAGGAGATCAATGTGATTCTTGTCTTCATGTTCCAACAACAGAAGAATTAAAAGTTGGAAATTGTATAGATTGTGGATCAAAAATTGTTGAAAAAGAAAATAAAGTTTTATATTTAGCACTTTCAAAATTTCAAAAACAAATAGAAGAGCAGACAGAAAAAGTAAAATCTAATTGGAGAATTAATGCACAAAATGAAACTTTAAAATATTTAAAACAAGGTCTTTTAGATAGAGCAGTTACAAGGGATTTAACTTGGGGAGTAGATATACCAGTTGATGGATATGAAGATAAAAAGATGTATGTTTGGATAGATGCAGTTTTAGGCTATTTAACAAATACAATGAAACTTTGTGAAGAAAGAACAGATTGTACATGGGAAGATTTTTGGAAAGAGGGACATAATAATAAAATATATATGTGTCATGGAAAAGATAATATAATGTTCCATAGTATTATTTTGAATGCTTTATTATTAGGTCAAGAAGAAAATTATCATTTAGTTGATACAATAGTTTCAGCAGAATACTTAAATTTTAATGATCAAAAATTTTCTAAAAGTAAAGGAATAGGAATGACAGCATTAGAAGCTTTAGATTTATATAATTCTGATTCTTTAAGATTCCATTTATTAGCAAATGGACCAGAAAAGAAAGATACAAACTTCACTATAGAAGATTTTGAAAATACACACAATGGAGAAATTTTAAATAAATTTGGTAATTTAGTTAATAGAACTTTAAGATTTAAAGGTTTAGAAGAAGTACCAAATGGAAAATTAGATGAAGAAATAAAGAAAGCAATTGAAAATACTTATACTGAAACTTCAGATTTAATAGAAAGATTAGAATTCAGAGAAGCTATAAGAAAAGTAATGCAACTTGTAGAACTTGGAAACAAATTTTATGATGAAAAAGAACCTTGGATAGCTAAAAAAGAAAATATAGAAGAATTTAATAATATAATTTATACTTGTACAGTAATTATAGCAAATCTTTCTAATTTATTTGAAATGGTAATGCCTACAGCATGTAAAAAAATCAGAGAATATTTAAAAATAGAAAATCCAAGTTGGAATTTTATAACTGTAAATTCTGGATTAAAATTAGAAAATATAGAGCCATTATTTACAAGAATTGAGAAAAAGTAAAATTAATTTTAAAATCGAAATTAAATAGGAAAATTTATTTTATTTAAGAGGAAATAATAATATGGGAAAATTATTTGTAATTGATGGAACAGATGGAAGTGGAAAACAAACACAATTTGATTTATTAAAAGAACATTTAGAGAAAGATGGAATTTCTTACAAAACAGTCAGCTTTCCTAATTATGATAGTCCATCATCATCACTTGTAAAAATGTATTTATCTGGTGAATTTGGAGAAAATGCAAAAGATGTAAGTCCATATATAGCATCAACTTTTTATGCAGCAGATAGATATGCAACATTTCAAAAGGAATTTAAAAAATATTATGAAAATGGTGGGATAATACTTGCAGATAGATATACAACTGCAAATATGGTACATCAAGCAGGAAAAATAAGTAATGAGCAAGAAAGAGAAAAATTTATAAAATGGTTATTTGATTTAGAATTTAATATATATGGACTTCCAATTCCAAGTGAAGTATTTTTTCTAAACATGCCACCTTATAAAGTAAAGGAACTTATAAAAAATAGAGAAAATAAATTTACACATAGTGATAAAAAAGATATTCATGAAAGAGATGAAAAACATCTTGAGGAAGCTTATAATGCAGCATGTAGTTTAGCAAAAAAATACAATTGGAATGAAATACAATGTGTAAAAGAAGATGAAATAAGAACAAGAGAAGATATACATGAAGAAATATATAAAATAGTTTGTAGAGAAATACAAAAGAAATAAACCAAAATGGGGTAAGATATGAGAGGAAAAATTGTAAATTTATGTATAGGTTTTATGAATTTGCTATTTGGAATATTAATTGTTGCATTTACAATATATGTTCCACAAGATAAAACTTTACTAACGGTTCAAGAAAGCTTTGTTGTAACTTGGATAGTTAGAGCAATGTATGTAGTTATGGCGCTGGTTGCTATTATAGATGCAATTCAAAGTTATAACCATAGGTCAGATACTGTGTTTAATACAGGATATATTATAGGAATTTTTACGATAAGTTTCATATTTATAAAAGAGCCAGTAATAGCAGCTTTTAGCATAATTTCTGGATTAATAATTTTATTTAAAAGTTTGAAAGAAAATTTAGTTGAGTTAGATAGTACAGTAGCAATTTCAATTTCGATAGTAATTATGGCAGCAACAGCTATAATAGGAATATTTACATTAACATATAGTTCAATAGGGCAAAGTATAAAAAATAAAGAAAATAAAAATGAGCTTTCATATAAAGAAGATTATTTTAAATATATAACAGAATTAGGAATAGATGAACCTTATATTAATGTAAAAAAAGATGGAAAGTATGGTTATATTAATCAAAATGGAGAAGTGAAAATTGATTTTATTTATGATTATGCTAGTCCATTTGTTGAAATAACAGTGTATGATAAAAAGTTCCATATTGCCTTAGTATGTAATAATGGAAGTACAGAAGTTATATTAAAAAATAAAAGAAAAGTTATGTCATATAGAAGTGAATCAGCAGATGAAAATTATAAAGCAAAATTAGAAGAATTAGAAAATATTTATATAAATACATTACATCAAACTGAAAAAATGAAATATGAAATTCAAGGTATAACAAATAATATAAATAGAGTACCAGAGTATAAAGTAGTATCTTCAGAATACACTTATAGATATGATTATAATGACGAATATGATTTAATTGTTACACAATCAAATTTAGGACTTGGAGATAAATATGAGCTTGCAAAAAAAGCAGATTTAAATATTAAGATACCTTTAGATGCAACATATTTAGATTATGATTCAAGTTATTTATACTTGTTTTCAAATGGAACTATACCATTTTATGAAACTTCAAAAAGAACACAAGGTTGGTTTACAGCTTATGGTAAAAAAATGCCTATGACTGGAAAAGCACAAATATTAGACTTTTTTGGAGAAAGAATGCTAATAAAAAATTATAGCAATGATACAACGTATTTTATTGATTCAGAAGGAAATATATTATCAGAAGAATATAAAGATATATATGTTTGTAATGATGGAAGATATATCGTAAGAACAAAAAAAGATTCAGCAAAAATTATAAATGATGAATATGGAAATGTTTTTGAGACAGAGTATCAAGTAATAAATCCGAGGTTTGTATCACAGAATGTATATTTAGTATTAGACTCTACAGAAAATGTAGAATTTAATGATTATGGATTTCCAAGTAATTTAAAGTGGAAACTAATAAATTATGATGGAGAAGTTATATTTGATGGAATAGAGCAAATATATGATATAATTTATAAACTTCCTGATGATAGCAATAAAAAGGACGAAAATTATTCAAAATTTGTAAATGATTTAAAAGAACTTGATTATAAATTTGTAGGAGATAGATTTTATTTAGATTACTAAAAATTGGATTTTAAAATGATAGATATTTGAAAATAATAAGATAGAACTTTAAGTTCTATCTTATTTATATTCTATAAAAGTTTGAATAAAAATAGTTAAGTTTTTATAGAATATAATTTACTAATATTAGGAGGTAAAAAAATGGGAGATAATCAAAAAATAAGATGTACAGTTGAAAGTTGTGCTTATAATAATTGTGATAATAGAATGTGTGAATTAAAACAAATAGAAGTACAAGCATGTCCTGGATGTTCAAATGGATCTGCTGAAGATGAGTCAATGTGCGGAAGTTACAAATGCAAATGTCATTAAAAAGATAAATATTGGGGATTTTCCCCAATATTTATTTTTATACATACAAAATTCACTTGACATAGAACTTTTAAGATTATAAAATGTAGGGAGTAAAATAAATTTAAAGGAGGAAAATATTATGCCACTAGTAACAACAAAAGAAATGTTCGAAAAATCAATGAAAGAACATTTTGCAATAGGAGCTTTTAACATAAACAATATGGAATTTATACAAGCAATAACAGATGCAGCTGAAGAAGCAAAATCACCAGTGATTTTACAAGTTTCTTCAAGTGCAATAAAATATGCAAGAATTAATTATTTAATTAAAATGGTGGAGGCTGCAGTTGAAACAACAACTATACCAATTGCACTTCATTTAGATCATGGACCAGATTTTGAAACATGTAAAATGTGTATAGATGCAGGATTTACATCAGTTATGATAGATGGTTCAAAATATGATTTTGAAGAAAATGTTGAATTAACAAAAAAAGTTGTAGAATATGCCCATTCTAAAGGAGTTGTAGTAGAAGCAGAACTTGGTAAATTAGCAGGAGTTGAAGATGATGTTAATGTAGCAGCTGATGATGCAAGATATACAGACCCAGAACAAGCATATGAATTTGTACAAAGAACAGGATGTGATTCTTTGGCAATAGCTATAGGAACAAGTCACGGAGCATACAAATTCAAAGGTGATGCAAAATTAAGATTTGATATATTACAAAAGATAAAAGAAAAATTACCTAATACACCTATAGTATTACATGGAGCATCTTCAGTAATACCAAATCTTGTAGATATGTGCAATAACAATGGTGGAAATATTCCTGGAGCAAAAGGATGCCCAGATGAAATGTTAAAACAAGCAGGAGAAAATGGAGTTTCAAAAATAAATGTAGATACTGATTTAAGATTAGCCATGACAGCTCAAATAAGAAGAGTATTTAATGAAGAACCATCAGTATTTGATCCAAGAAAATATTTAGGAGCTGCTAAAGATGAGATAAAAGCAACAGTAGCACACAAAATTAATAATGTGTTCTGTTCAAACAATAAAGCTTAATTAAAAAAGTAGTTTGCCTAAACTAACACAAAAAGAATATATAGTAAAAGCAGCTAAATTATATGGCTTGGAAAAAGTTGAAATCGATGCATTAAGAAAACATTTAGATGGTAAGCAAGTTAATGATTTTATCGCAAGAAGATGTGGAGTTTTATATAGATTATATGAGATTTATAAAAGTAAAGATTATAATGAACATATTAAACTTGATGAAGATGGATTAATTAACTTAAATAATTATTCTTTTGAGAAATCAAAGAAAAGATTAGGAAATAGTAAAATTGGTGAATTTTGGATATTAAGTTCAAACTTAGATGCATATTTAGCAACTAAAGTACCAAATATGCATTCACAAATAGATAGTAAATTTATAGGTATTTCAAGAAAAAATAATTTTTTACTACCACAGCTTGCAAAGCAAATGGGATTAGATGCTACAGTATACTACAAGGGAAAGTATACTAATGAAGACGGGACGATTTCCACCCATCATTTAACAAAAAATTTTTTGTATGATGAAGAAACTTTAATACAAGGTAATTCTATAGTTAAAGATAACCCAAATAAAAAAAGAATACACTTAGATGATCTTTTACAAGAAACTGATAAATATATAATAAAATACTATAAAAAA
Source organism: uncultured Clostridium sp. (assembly GCA_947064765.1). Lineage (GTDB taxonomy): Bacteria > Bacillota > Clostridia > TANB77 > CAG-508 > Scatovivens. The sequence continues at coordinate 10,695 of CAMSWH010000002.1, read as the reverse complement.
TATGAACTACCAAAAGAAGAATTAGAAAGAACTAGAATTGAAATTAGACAAGGATTAATAAAACAAACTATATTTAATAAAATTGTTTTTAATGAAAATGAGGCTAATTTAAAATGGGGGCTAATAAAACAAGCAGACAATAGATTAAGACTAGCTCCATTATATAGTTATGATTATTGTGCAGGAGCAGAGCCAATAGGAAAAACATATCATAGAACAGTTCGTAGTAGAGAAGATATTGAAACATTTATGTTAGAATATGGAAAAGAAGTATGGTTTAGAAGATGGATAGATCAGTATGTTTTAAAAGCTAGCTTAAATGATGCAATTATAGGAATGCAAGAAGAAACAGGTGTAACTTTAAGTGAAGAAGAGAAAGAATATTATCAGTTTTTAATAGATAAAATGAGAGCAAAAATTTTAAGTGTATGTGAATTAAATTATAATAAAGAATTAGTAAAACAAGTACAGCAAGAAAATTTAGGTGATAAAATTTTAAGAGCAAGAGATACAATCTCTGATAAATTTGTAGGTATAAGAAATTTTGTAGGAAGATTAAAAAGTGAAGATTCTGATGCAAGATAGTAAAGAACAAATCTGAAAAATCAAAAAATTTTCAGTAAATTTGTTCGCGTGCCAAATTTATGTAATAAATTTGCGTACAATATTAGCGAAGCTTTTATATAATATGAAAGTATAACTTTCATATTATATAAAAAAGTATTTTCCTACTAAAATAAAAAGGTAATATAATAAATTAACTCCCAATTGTTATTTAAAATTAGCAATTGGGAGTTATTATATTTTTATATAGTATAAAATTTTTATAGAGTATAAAAGTTTTTGCTATATAAGTGATTTTTAAAATGATTCATTTCTATTTTTTAAAGCTTTTTTCATTCTTAGTTCAGCATCTTTTTTTGCAATATCTTCACGTTTATCAAATAGTTTTTTTCCTTTTCCGATACCAAGCTCTAATTTTACTTTATTTCCTTTCATATACATTTGAATAGGAACAATAGAAATTCCTTTTTGTTTAATCATACCGTATAATCTATTTATTTCTCTTTTATTTAATAAAAGTTTTCTAGTTCTTAAAGGATCTTTATTATATATATTTCCAAATTCATAAGGACTAATATGCATTCCATAAACAAATACTTCGCCATCTTTAATATTAACATAAGTATCTTTGATATTAACTTTACCATTACGAATTGATTTAATTTCTGTACCAGTTAAAACTATTCCAGCTTCAAGAGTGCTTTCAATAGAATAATTATGATTAGCGGTTGGATTTTTAGCAAGTATTTTTGTGTTTTCCATTAAAATAAATTCCTTTCAAAAACATATGTGAATTTTTATAAAAGTATTAAAAAATAATAAATAAAATTAATTCTATAAATAAATATAACATAAAAAATGTTATTTATCAATTAAATTAATTTATACATTAGATATTATTATTAAATAGAGAAGTTAACAGAGATTTATTTTACTATATTTTTCCAAAAATACAAATTTTAATTAATATTGTAAAATAAAATATTAATACTAATATTTTAATAGGTCATAAATTTTTATAATTAGACAATAATAAATATATGAATCAGATATTATTTAATAAAAAAAATAATAAATTAAAATATATTTTTAAAATTCAATTTATGATTTCTATTATAGTAGCAATTATATTAATTATTTATATTGCAATTTCTCGAAATAAAGACGAAAATTTGGAAAATATTTCTAAAATTATAAATAAAAATATAAAAATAAGTTCTATTTATGAAGTGCAAAAGGAATCAAGAGAAGAATCAATTTTAGGAAAGATTTATATAGATAAAATAAATTTAGAATATAGTGTTTTTAATATGAGTAATGAAGACCTATTAAAAATAGCACCATGTAAATTTGCTGGAGTAAATTTAGGAGAGATTGGAAATATTTGTATTGCAGGACATAATTATAATGATAATAGATTTTTTAGTAAAATAGCAGAACTTGATATTAAAGATACAATAGTTTTAGAAGATTTGAATGGAAAAAAATATGAATATACAGTTTTTGATATTTTTGAAACTAACGAAGATGATATATCAGTTTTAAAAGCTACTAAAAAATATGAACTTACACTTATAACTTGTAATAATTCTAACAAAAAAAGAATTATTGTAAAAGCATATATAAAAGAATATTAAATTAAAATGATAGATAAAACATACAAGTTAAAGGCAATACATCTAGATATAGTATTGAAAAAAATATATAATAGTAGTAGAATATTAATATAATTTGAATATTTATTCTATTAGAATCAAGATGATTTTAATAGTAATACAAAAGAATTTGAAAAATAAAATAATAATAAAAGGAGATCATAAAATGGAAGCAAATAAAAAACCTATAGTAACAATAGAAATGGATAGTGGAGCAATAATTAAATTAGAATTATATCCAAGTAAAGCACCACAAACTGTAAATAATTTTGTAAATTTAGTAAATAAAGGATTTTATGATGGATTATTCTTTCATAGAACAATACCAGGATTTATGATTCAAGGTGGAGACCCAGATGGAAATGGAACAGGAGGACCTGGCTATGGAATAAAAGGAGAATTTAAAGATAATGGTGTAGAAAATCCTATTTCTCATCTTAGAGGTATTGTTTCTATGGCAAGAAGTAGCATGCCAAATTCAGCAGGTTCTCAATTTTTTATAGTAACAGATGATTCAACATTTTTAGATGGACAATATGCAGCTTTTGGTAGTGTGCTAGAAGGTATGGACGAAGTTGATAGAATTGTAAAAACAAGGGTTATAACAAGAAGCCCATTTGGTGGAGGAAAAGATAGACCAGTAGAACCACCAGTTATGAAAAAAGTTACGGTAGAAACTTTTGGAGTAGAATATCCAGAACCAGAAAAAATGTAGAAGATGCATGGAAAAATTTATTCAAAGTTGATATGGATTAATATAAAAACCATATTAAATAGTTAAAGTGAAAATATAGTAAACGGCAAAGTTTCATATTAAAGCAAAAAAGGTATTGGTGTAATAAATTTGAATATATATAAAGGCTTAAATGAAATAATTGAATATATAGAAGAAAATTTAGAAAATGATATAGACTATGGCAAAATATCTCGGAATTATAGCAACTAATGAATATACAATGAAAAGGATATTTTCATTACTTTCTAATATAACGATTTCAGAGTACATAAGAAATAGAAGATTATCAAACTCTGGTTTTGATTTATATAAAGAAAATAGTAAAGTTATTGATATAGCAGTAAAATATGGATATGATAGTGCTACATCATTTTCTAGAGCTTTTGAGAAATTTCATGGAATAAAACCAAGTAGTGTAAAAACAAATCCAGAAAAATTAAAAGTTTTTACCAAAATCCATTTTAATGAAAATGTAGAAGAGCATCCAAGTATGGAATATAGTATTGTAGAAATGGAAGAAAAGATTTTATATGGAAGAGGAATAAAAACTACATATTGTACAATACAAAAGGATGCACCAAAGTTTTTTGAAGAAATGGCAAATCTATATGAACATAAATATGGTAGAATTAATTATGGAATGGTAGTATATGAAGATAGATTTGAAAGTGATGATTATGAATATTGGATAGCATATAAAAAAGAAATCAAGGAACTTGAAAAAATTGTTATACCAAAATCAAAGTGGATAAAATTTATAATTAATTCACAAGAAGCTTCTGATATACAGAAGGTTTCAAGACAGTTTTATGAGAAGTTTGAGCCTAGTTTAAAATTAAATTTAAGACCTATACCAGAGCTTGAATATTATCATGATGATATTACAGAGTTTTTAATACCAATAGAAGATTAAATATAGTAGAATGTAAATAAATATTTATTATATTGTAAATTGTAATATAGAGATATTAATAGAAAAACTGACTTTTTTGATTATAAAAAAGTCAGTTTTTTTATGTTAAAAGATTATATAATACTGTCAGGTGATTTATATGAGAAAGGAAAATTATTTTGAAGTATTTTTTACAATAGATAAAGTAACAGAAGAGAGTTGGCTACAATTTATATTATATATATCTAAATTAAATGGATTATTTAAGCCTTGGAAAATTTATATAAAATTGGAAAAAAATAATGTTAGATATTTTGTAAAAACTAAACATAAATTACCGACTACTTTAAGTAATTTGAATGATTTTTTATTAAAACAAGTTGATAATTTTGATAAACCAAGTAGCTTTTTTCACTTTAAAAAGCTTTATATAGTTACTAATAAAGAAAAAAGTATTATAGATATATATGACAGAAATGAAAGTAAAAAAGGTAGAAAAATGGAATGGTCAGTTGTTAAGATTTTTCCATTTACTAGAAAGAATTTTCTATTTTCTTCTTTTGGAATTTTTAAGAAAGAAAACAGATTGATATATAGAAGATTTTTATTTAATATACCACATATATTTTTAAGTATTGACTTTTCAAGGCATACAAGATTTTTATTTAGAAAAGATATAAGAAGATATTTAAACATAGAAAAAACAGTTAAATTATTTGAAAGTGATAAAAAGAATAGTATATTAAAAGTTGATGCTTTTCCATATTTGCAAGATGAGTATTATTTAAACTTAAATAATTATGATTTTGACAAACATTCATTAGTTATAGGAGGCTCTGGAACAGGGAAATCAAAATTATTAAGTTTACTTGTAAATAATATTTATAATAATCAAAATTATAAAATGAAATATAAAATTGTGGTAATAGATCCACATAGTTCATTAGAGGAGGATATAGGAGGATTAAAAGAAACAAAAGTTATTGATTTTAAGACTAATAAAAATAGTATCGATTTATTTAAAAGTTCAAGGAAAAATGTTGTTTCAGAATCTGAGATTTTACTTACTCTTTTTAAATCAATAATGGATAAAGAATATAATTCTAAACTTGAAAGAGTTTTAAGACATAGTATAATTTTATTAATATGTATTAATAAAATTAATTTTAGAAATTTAAGAGAGCTTATAACAAATAATGAGTTTAGAAATCAAACTTTAAAGAAATATAGAGAAATTTTGCCAGAACCGATAACAAATTTCTTTTTAAATGATTTTAATGAACTTAAAACTAAATCACATACTGAAGCAATTTCACCAATAATTTCTTTTATTGATGAAATGACAATTTTACCTGCATTTAATACTATTAAAAATTTAAAAAGCTTAGAAGATACAATAAAAGAGAATTTCTTATCAATAATATCATTAGACGAATCTAGTATAGGAGAGAAGATGACAAAAACTGTTTCTGGTTTAGTAATGGGGCAAATTTTTTCTATAATGCAAAAAAGAGCAATAGACGAACATGTGATTTTAATTATTGATGAAGTGGCAGTAATTCAAAATCCAATAATAAAAAGATTTTTATCAGAATCAAGAAAATATAATTTATCTTTAATTCTTTCTGGACAATATTTTAATCAGATTAATGAAGATATACAAAAAGCAATATTTGCAAATGTTATAAATTATTACACTTTTAGAGTATCAAGAGAAGATGCTGTATTATTAAGTAGAAGTATGCAAATGGAAGTAGCAATACATGATTCTTTTTTTTCTAAATTAAAAATACTTGTAGAACTTGCGAATAGAGAATGTGTGCTTAGAGTTAGTAGTAATGGAAAAGTTTTACCAGCCTTTAAAGCAAAAACCTTAGATGTTGTATCTTATCCAAGAGTAAAAGAAGTAGAAGAAGTAGTAAGAAAAGAAAAACAAGAGAAAAGTAAAGTAAAAAAAGATTTTAAAATAGGAAATAATATTGATTTAAAAGCAATAATGTCATCACAATCAACAGGAAGGAGGAAACTTGTAAGTGACTGATAAAGAAGCTCTTGAAAAAGCAAATAAGATTTTTATAAATATTTTTGGACAAAAAAATCCATATACATTAGAGGAACTTTTATCAAAATTTGCATTTGATATTAAATTACCACAAAAAGTTATAGATAGTTTAACATCAAAGGAAACGTGGGCAGAATCTATAAATCCTAGTAAATTTATAACACAAGATAATATGGAAACTTATGATAAAAAATATGGGTGGATGCAAAAAAAGAAAGATGTAAGTTCATTAGAAGATATTTTGAAATTATGGAAAAAAATAAATCTTACAACAACAGAAAGAATATATGATTCTGAAAATGTACATAAAAGTGATACAATATATAGATCAGAAAATATTTATAGATCATTAGACTGTAGAGACTGTAAGAATGTATTGTTTTCTGATGGTTGCGGAAATTCAGAATTTATATTAGGTTGCCAAAGGACAGGTGGTTCTAATTTTTGTATAAGAGTTGATGATTCTGGTAGTTGCATTAATAGCTATAATGTAATTTGTTCTGCAAAGATTAGTAATTCTTTTTTTATACAAGATGCTAAAGATTTAGATGAGTGTATGTTTTGCTCTCATATAAGTAATAAAAAATATTGTATTGCTAATATGCAGTTTGAAAAAGATGAATATTTTGAAATAAAAAAAGAGATTATTAATTGGATTTTGAATTAATAATCTCACAATATTAGATAATCTGCTTGGTCTAAAAGAAAATTTTAGACTAGCTTTTTTTATTGTTCAAATGTATTGTCAATATCAGTTTCATTATTTTCAGAAGTATTGTCAGTAGTGTTTTCCGTATTATTTGTATCTGGTGTAGAAGGTGAGGTTATAGTTGTATTTTCTGGTTCTGGATTTTGAGTATTTGGCTCTTGTGTTTGTTGTGGTTCTTCAGGTGTGACTGGAGTGTTATTTTCATTATTAATGTTAGTTTGAACATTATCGGGTTCTGGTGTAGTAGGTGATTGACTTTCTGTAGATTCTGGTATTGGTGTTTGAGTTTCCTTATTTGATTCTGTATTTTTTACATTATTTTGATTAGTTGCATTACTACTATAATGCTCTATACAATATGCAGTTGGAAGTGTTCCTTTTAAAAAGTATTCAGTATAAGAATTTGGACAGCTAGTATAAGCAAGTAGACCAGTTTTAGAGCATATTGTAGCAGTTTCAATATTATTTCCAGAAGGAATTTCAAATTTTTTACTTGAAAGTCCAGAATGAATAGATTTCATAACACTAGACCAAATCTGACCAGAAGGATTTTTATTATTAAATTTTATTGTTTCATTTTTATCAAATCCAAACCAAGTTGCAGCTGTATAATAAGGAGTGAAACCACAAAGCCATCTATCAAAGTCGTCATTTGTAGTACCTGTTTTTGCAGCAACATCAATACCAGAAATTTTGCAATAATTTGCTGTTCCACTTGTACCAGTTACTGGTTCAGTAAGTAAATCTTTTAAAATAAAAGCAACTTCTTTAGAAAATACATTCTTATGTTTTTGTGTGGTTTTTAAAATTGTTTTTCCTGCTTGATTTTCTATTTTTGTATAGAAGGTAGGTTCAATATATTTTCCATCATTAGCAATAGTAGCATAGCTAGCAGCCATTTCTAATGGACTAATTCCTTTATCAAGTCCTCCTAATGCTAAATTTAAGTTTTCATCAGTTTTTGTAAGAGTAGTAATTCCCATTTTCTTCATATACTCAATAGAAGTTTTAGGAGTTAACTGTTCCATAATCTTAACAAAAGGTATATTTTGAGAGGATTCTACAGCTTCTCTTACTGTTATTTCACCTTTATAATGATTATAGTCAGTAGGAGAGTAACCTTCCTCAGTGCCATCATCAAAGGTGGTTGCTTCATCAAGATAAATACTTGCCGGTGTTATAATTTTTTTGTCAATAGCAGGAGCAAGAACAGCTAAAGGCTTACCAGCAGAACCTGTTTGTCTATAGCTTTGAGTTGCTCTATTAAGACCTCTTGAAGTTTCTTTTTTTCCACTACCACCAACACATCCAACAACATATCCAGTAGATTGATCAATTATAACCATAGCAGCTTGAGAAGTAGTTTCGGGATCATTACTAGATTTTAATATATATTTATTTTTAGAAAGTTCTTTTTCTATTTCACTTTGTATTTTTGAATCTTGCGTACTGTAAATTTTAAGTCCAGCCATTTCAATATAGTTAGTTGCAAAGTTAGTAGATATATTTTTCTTATTAGCAATATCAGAAATAATTTCATTAATTAAAGCATCAGTATGGTATGAATAGATATTATTTGAATTTTCAGATTCAATTTTTCCATTTTTAAATTTTAAACCTGAATCTACTTTAGAAATTGCTTCATTATAATCATTTTCATTTATGTGTTTTAATTCTAACATTTTATTAAGCACAGTTTTAGTTCTTTTAGTTATTTTTTCTGAATTATCTTTATCTCCAAAAGGATTATAAGAATTAGGAGAATTATTTATACCAGCTAAAAATGCACATTCTTCTAGAGTTAACTCAGATGCAGATTTATTAAAATAATATTTTGCTCCTAATTCAACACCATAGATATTTGGACCAACATATATAATATTAAGGTAAGCTTCTAAAATTTCATCTTTTTCTAAAACACCTTCAATACCAAAAGCTTTGATCCATTCAGTTACTTTTCTAGTAATTTTTGAAGAGTTGTCACCAGTTAAATTTTTAACTAATTGTTGAGTAATACTACTTCCACCAAAAGATGAAGAACCTAAATTTCGTATGTATGAAAGAATAGCAGCTGAAGTTCTAGGAAGGTCAACACCAGAGTGGCTATAGAAACGTTGATCTTCTATTGAAATATAAGCATTTTTTAAATTATTAGGCATTTCGGAAAGAGAAATATTTTTAGTATTTTTTGTATTTCCAAGTTCTGCAATTACATTTCCATCTATATCTAAAACTTGAGATGGGGAATTAGCAATCATATCTTGAGCCATTTTCTGCCAACTTGATATATAGATTCCTGTCTTTATTGCAGTTATTATAACTAGAGCTAAAATAAGTAATAAAATTATTTTCCATATTTTAAATTTTGATTTTTTATCTATTTTTTCTTCTTTTTTTATTCTATTCAAATTATAAATACCTCACTAAAAAATTCATATAATAAGTAAAATATTATAAAATTAATATAATGTTTATTATTATTTTAAAAGCATATCAAATATAATAAAAAAAGTAAAGTTTTAGGATATTTTATATTAAATGTTTTATAAAATTATATTAATAAAATAAATCTAAAAATGTATTGAAAAAAGGAAAATATAAATATATAATACAAATAAATATATTGAAATAGTATATATACTATTAATTTTGGGGGTAAAAAATGAAACAAGGAAAAGCAAAGAAAATAATATTAATTATAATAATATTATTGTTAATTATTCTAGGTGGTTATGCATATGCATATTTTGCAACAGATATATTTAAAACACCAGAAGAATTGTTTACAAAATATTTAGTGAGCAATGTAGAACAATTAAAAGACTTCAATTTAAAACCATTTGATGAAGCAATTAAAAAAATGGTTACAGATTCAGCAGAAATTAATGTAGATGTTGATTATACAGCAGATGATGAAGATGTAGATGCTAATGTAAATGTAAATTTAAAATCAGATCTAGCAAATAAAAGACAATCATTTGAAATAAAAGTTGAAAATAATGGAAAACATTTTTTTGCATTAGACTCAATTCTAACAAAAGATGCATTTGGACTACATATGAAAGAATTACATGATAAATATATAACAATAGAAAATAGAGACTTAAAAAAATTAGCAAAAACTTTTAATTTAGATGAAGAAATAATTGATCAAATACCTGATCAATTACCTGAAGCAGAAGAAATATCAGAAGAAGATAAAGCAACTATAATGAACTTAAAAGATAAATATTGTAAAAGATTATTAGAGCAAATAGATTCTTCATATTATTCTGTAGAAAAAGATGTTACAGTAGATGTAAATGGAAAAGAAGTTAAAGCAAATAAATATGCATTAACAATGAATGCAAGGGAATTTGTAACAGTCATATTAAATACATTAAATGAATTAATGGAAGATCCAGATTTTACAGGACTATATGAAGAAACATCTCAAATAGATGAAGTGAAAAAACAAATAGAAGAATTAAAAGAAGAAATAGATGAAATAGACGAAGATGAAACAGTAGTAATAGCAGTTTATGAAGAAAATAAAAAAGCTGTAAAAACAGAAATGGTTGTAGATGAAGAAAAAGTAGAATTTATCATAAGCAATAATTCAATCATAGTTAATGTAGAAAGTGATTTAGATAATATTTCATTTATAATAAGCAATAACTTTGAAGGAGTACAAGGAGAATTAACAATAGAATATATTGATAATGACGATAGTGATTATAATTCTAAAGTAATAGTAAAATCTACACAAAATAATGATAATATAGAATCAACAATAGAATTAGAAGGAGAAGAATTTGAAGAAAGTGAATTAAAATATGATATTAGTTTTAGTATCAAATTTAATTCAAATTTAGAAATTGAAGATTTAACTAACGATAACAGTATAATAATTAATGATTATACACAAGAAGATTTTAGTACATTATTTATGGAAATTATAACAAATCTTACAAAATCAGCACAAGAAGAGCCAGAATCTTTAATAGGAACAATTTTCAATTATGCTAATAATAGTAATAGTTTTGTATCATCAACAAACACAGACTTTTCAAACTTAGATAGTAATACATCAAATTT
>CAMSWH010000001.1 GCA_947064765.1 uncultured Clostridium sp. | reverse complement strand
GTTTACTAACAAAAGATAAAAAAATAGTAACATTTTTAGGAACAACTAAAAATGGAACATCTTTCTTAGTAAATAACTTAGCTGCATTATTCTCATCATGTGGAATAAGTACAGCAATATTAGATATGACAAAAAATAAAAATTCATATTATATATATACAAATAATGAAGAAGAACTTAGAAATATAGCGTATAATTCAATTAGTAAATTACAAAAAGGTTTTGCGGAAGGAATAAAAGTAAATAAAAACTTAAGTGTTTATACAGCTCTTCCAAATGATGGAAAAGACTATACAGATGCTGAACCAATTTTATCAACATTAGTTCAAAATCATTCATTGATATTAATTGATTGTGATTTTGATACAGATCCATCATATTTTGCTAGTTGTCAAGAAATATATCTTGTTCAATCAATGGATATATTAACAATTCAACCTTTAACAGCATTTTTAAGAGATTTAAAATCAAAAGGTGTATTAGAATCTGAAAAAGTAAGGGTTGTTATAAATAAAGAAATAAAAGTTAGAAGCTTAAGTGAAAAAGCTATTATTGGAGGAATGTCTTTCTATAATGATCCTTCAATGTCATTTATGACAGAGCTATTTAATAAAGATATGGTAAAAGCTTGTAGTATACCATTTGAAGACAATGCATATTCTAAGTATTTAGATTCAATGGTTAATTGTAATGTTTCTTTAAATGGATATTCAAAATCATTCTTAAATAAATTAAAGAATTTAGGAGATATGGTTTATCCATTAGTAAGTAAATCAAATTATGGAAAAGTAGCACCACAAGGGGGACAAAATTATGGTAAAAATGCTTTTTCTAAAAATATAAATAATACTCTAAATCAAATGAAAAATAAATATTAAAATAAAGCATTAAAAATAATAGGGGTGATATCTTGGTAATAATAGTAATATTAGCTTTACTAGCAGTAATAGCTGTTTTAGTTGCATATAATATTCATATTCAGAAAAAAATAGAAGCTTTCAATAATATCAATCAAAAGATAAGTAATTTATCTGTATTGCAAGATTTTATGAAAGTTGCTGGTGAAGAAGAATCAGTTGAAGACAAATTAAATAAGATAAATGAAATAGTTATAGAAAAATATGATATAAAATACTCAACAATTGTTGTTTTTGATGGTGCAGAGTACGTAATAAAAGCAACAAATGTAGATAAAATACATCATGAAACTTTAACTAATTTGCATACTGAGGAAATTTTTCAAGATAGCGTTGCAACAGCCACTCCTAAGTATATAACAATTGATAATGAAAACGAAAAACTACCTTATCAAAAGGTAGAAATGGGAAGAGCAAAATCAGCAATGTTTTTTCCACTATATATAGATAATATCTATATAGGATATTGGATTATGGAAAGCGGAAAAATGCATGCTTTTGATAAAACAGATACAACAATAATCGAAGTTGTAAAAGATAATATAATTTCAGTTTTATCAACAATATCATATCAAGATGCAATGGAAAATATCATAAGAGTAGATAAATTTACAGGCTTATATTCAGCAGAATATTTATATAGTAAGGCAAAGAAAACTTTTGATAAATATCCAACTTCAGCAGTATGTATGTTTAAAATTATAAATATAGAAGAAATAAATGAAAAAGCTAATAGACAAATGGGAAATGAAGTGATTACAGAAATTAGTAATATAGTAAAATCAAAAATGCCATCACAATATGTATTTGTAAGATACATGGGACCTAAATTTGTAATAGTTTTCTCAGGAGTTGAAGAAGGTAGTGTTGAAGAATTCTTAAAAGAATTGAAAAGAGAAATAGAAGAATTAGAAATAGTTGAAGAAGCAGAAGAACAAGAAGTAGTAAAAGTAATTAATGGTAAAAAAGTAAGAGTAAGAGAATTAAAAGAAGAAAAATCAGCATCACCAAAAATTAATTTTGTAGTATCAACATATTATAAAGGAACAGGGATAGAGCAATTAAATAAAAAGTTAGAAGAATATATAGATTCTGCAGACAAAGACGAAAGTCAAATAAATTATATTTAGGGGGAAAAGTAATATGGCTATGGATAAAACAATGAGCTTTAAAGTAGATAAGGATAAAAGCATTAGAGCTAAAGAAATTTTAAAAGAAGTATATCAAGCTTTGGTAGAAAAAGGATATAATCCAATAAACCAAATAGTTGGATATATATTATCAGGTGATCCAACATATATAACTAGCCATAATGATGCTAGAAATTTAATAAGATTAATTGAAAGAGATGAACTCCTAGAAAAAATGGTTAAATATTATATAGGATTGGAAGAATAAATTTATGCGCATATTAGGAATTGACTATGGCGATAGTAGAGTTGGAATTGCTGTTACAGATGCTCTTGGGATTACTGCGCAAGGATTGGAAACAATATCTCATAATGGAAATGATAAAATATTATTAAAAAGATTAGATGAGATATTAGAAGAATATCCAGTAGATACAATAGTAGTTGGAATGCCATTTAATATGGATGGAACTAAAACTGTAAGAGCAGAGGTAACAGAAAAATTTATTCATAAATTAAAATGTAAGTACAATAAAATAAAAATTGAGACAATAGATGAAAGGCTTACAACAGTTGCAGCACATAAGACAATGAATTTTTTAGATGTTAATAAAACTAAAAAAAGAGGTATTGTTGATACAATTTCAGCTGTATACATATTAGAAATGTATATGAACAAAAATAAATAAAGTTTTTAATGTATAAAGATATTTTTTTAAATAAAATTGAAAAAACTATTGCAAAAAAATTATCTTTAGTATATCATATTTTTATAATTTGTATGAGCAATTTATTTTATACAAAGGAAGGAGAATATAAATGGACGAAGAAAACAATGAATTTGATGAGAACATCAGCAACATCATAGTTTTAAATGATGAAAATGGAAATGAAGTACAATTTGAATTTTTAGATTTAATAGAATATGAATCAGAAGAATATGTAGTATTATTACCTGTACTTGAAGAAGGACAAGAAGATGATGGAGAAGTAGTAATATTAAAAGTTGACGACACTGATGAAAATAGTGATGAAGAGTCATATGTTAGTGTTGATGATGAAGATACATTAACAGCAGTATTCGAAATATTTAAAGAAAAATTTAAAGAAGAATTTAATTTCACAGATGGTGAATAAAAAATAAAAAATGCAGGTATAACCTGTATTTTTTTTGCTTATAAAATTTTAATCCGAATTATTGATATCTATATTATTTTGTGTTAGAATAAAATCGTTAAAGGAGGAATACATATGACAAGTTTATTTAGTTATTTACTTACATTTTTAGCAATTGCATTTTGGTTTTTTAGGGCTTTAGCAACATTATTTTATCAATTAGAATTTGATTTTTTTGCTACACCAATTAATACGAATTTAGAAATATTAATATTATTTGCAACATTACCATGTATAATATTAGTTATAAAAAGGAATATAATAGGAGCAACATGTTATTTTGGAATATATGCAGCATATTTTGGAACAGCTTTATATGAAGCAATTATGGCATCACAAGAAACAGGATTAGATTTAATAAATGGATCAAATATGCTTTCAATAGTATTAGGAATTATAATTCCATTATTAATATTTTTAGATATATTATTTAATAAACATAGAACATTAGGAACTGGAAAGAAAAAGGAAGATTGGTTTTACAAGAATGAGCAATTTGATAGAAAATTTGACGAAAGAGCAGATAGAAATCAATATAAATTTTAGAATAGAATAAATAAAAAAATTAAATTTATAAAATTGAAGTGAAAAGATGAATGTAGATACAAAAAAGTGTTTATATTTATCTTTTTTTATTGAAAAGTATTCTACATTTTTATTATGTAAAATTTTGAAAAATTTAAATATTTTGTAGATGAATGAAGAAAAGTAATATATAAATAATATATATATAGAAATACGTATATAATTTTATTTTGTAATTTTTATGATACTTTTGCTCTATTATAGTAAATATACATTAATAAACTTTGAGTAAATATTTTGAATTAACTGAGCATATATGATATAATAAATAAACTAAAAATGTAATAGTAAAAAAATAGTTAATGTAAAAGGTAGTAAAATGAAAATATATATATCACATTCAAGTAAATATGATTATGAAAATAAAATTTATAATTTAATAAAAAAGTCTGATTTGATAGAAGAAAATATATTTTTTTTTCCACATGAAGATAATAATATAAAAATTAGAACAGAAGATATTATTAGAGATTTTGATATGGTAATTGCAGAAGTATCATTACCAGCTACTGGTCAAGGTATTGAGTTGGGGATAGCTTATTGTGCTAAAGTTCCTATATTATGCATTTATGAAAAAAATATAAAAATAAGTTCATCACTTAAATTTATTACAAACCAATTTTTAGAATATGATGATACTAAAGATATGATAGATAAACTTAAAAATTATATAGGAAATTTCAAAAAGTAATAGGACTAATAGTAAAAATTTTAAAAGTCTGTGTGTGAAATAAATTAAAATTAGGAGATAAATAATGAGCTTAGAAAATATAGATTCAATAATATTTGATTTAGATGGCACTTTATGGGATACGATTGATATTTCTATGAAATCTTTAGAATATATAAAAAATAAATATTCAGATATTACTAAAAATATAACAAAAGAACAAGTTAAATCTTCAATGGGAAAAACATTTGATGAAATTGTAAGATTGTATTATAATTATCTTCCAAAAGAAAAAGCTATTGATTATGCAAAAGAAGCATTTGATAAAAATGTTGAAAACTTATTAAAATTTGGTGGAACATTATATAGCAATACTAAAAACACTATAATGGAATTAAATAAGAAATATAAACTATATATAGTTAGTAATTGTATTGATGGATATATAGAAGCTTTTTTTAGAACAAGTAATCTTTATGATTATTTTAAAGATTATGAAAGTAATGGGAAAACAGGTCTAACTAAAGGAGATAATATCAAACTTGTTATCGAAAGGAATAAGTTAAAAAATAGTATATATGTAGGAGATACTATAAAAGATAAAGAAGCAGCAGATATAGCAGGAGTTCCATTTATATACGCATCTTATGGTTTTGGAAATGTTAATGAATATGATTATAAAATTGATGATATAGGTGAATTATTAAGTATTTTGAATTTATTAGTTAAATAATTATTATATTATAAAGATAGAAGTTGAAAATTCAAACGATTAATAATTAATGAAAAAAAGAATAATTGCAGGATTTGAAACATGTGGAAAAAGTGTTTTAGGAAAAAAATATAGTAATGTAATAGATTTAGAATCAAGTAATTACAAGAACAATGATATCAATCTTGAAAATATATCTACTGAAGAAAAAATGATTTAATAAAAAAGGGGAGAAAAAATGATTAGATTAGTGCAGAAATCTGATATAGGAGAATTGGCAGCAATATATAAAGAATTATATGATAATGCAGATATTGGAGAAAATTGGACTGTAGATAAGGCATATGATTTATTAATGTATTGGTATGAAAAACAAAAGGATTTATTTTTTGTTGATATAGAAGATGATGTTCCAGTAGGAGCAATTGTTTCAGGTATTAAGTCTTGGTTTGATGGATTACGATTAGTTGATACTGAAATATTTGTATCAAATAAATGTCAGAAAAAGAATATTGGTAAAAATCTAATGTTAACCCACCTTAAAGAAGCAAAAGTAAAATATAATGTAAGTATGATTGAGTTTCATACTTATGGTAATGAAAATGAATTTCCACAAAATTGGTATAATAGAATTGGATTTAAAAAAGATGAAGAATTAATTATTATGCATGCAGATGTTGATAATGTATTAAATAATTTAGGTTATTTTCCAAAAGAAGAGCTACATAACGAAACAGATGTTAATAATTTAAATTATAGTTATAAAGATTTAAGTAATTTATATTCAGAGTTAAGTGCGGGTGATACTGCATATATTTTTGATATGTTGCCAGAATATGCCTATTTAAATAATGAACTAGAAAAAGAATATATAGAAAGTAGAATTACGGCAATGAAAAATATGGCAAAAGTCAATTTATTTATTATAGGAAATAAAGAAAAGCTAAAAAGATTAGAAAATAATAAATTGTTTCAAAATACTATTAAGTCTTGTTTTAATGATAGTAAGATATATATTATAAGTGAAGAAGAAATAAAGGAAAAATGTATATATGAATTTTTCCAGTTAGCACAAGGATTATATTATGGAGAACGTGCAGATGGTTCAAAAGAAGCTTTTAGAGATTTGTGGCTTGATGGCAATGGTATTGGAATAATGATAAAAGATGAATCTATTTTAAATCATATTCAAAAATCAGTTAATACCATAATTCAAAAAATTTATAGTGGTAAAATAAAAATAGAAGCTGTGTTTGAAGAAAAATAATATTGAATTATAGATATAAAAAATTGTAGAAAAGGAATTTAAAATGATGAATAATAATGATAATCTTAAATTAAATATTAACTGGGAAGTGGAATTTTAAGAAAACACTCGCTAAAAGCCTTAAAATAAGCATTTTTCAAAAGGAGTTTTTGCATATTTAAGAAAAAATAAGGAGAGTAAAAATATGAAAGACGAAAGGAGAGACCATTATAGATAATAAATTAGAAACAATATCAAATCTTTTTGAAGATAAAGAGATAAGAAGTATATGGGATAGTGAAAAAGAAGACTATTTTTTTAGTGTTATTGATGTAATTAGTGCTCTGACAGATAGCAAGATTCCTAAAAGATATTGGTCAGATTTAAAAAGAAATTTGACAGAAGAAGGAAGTCAACTGTACGAAAATATCGTACGTTTGAAATTAAAAGCAAAAGATGGAAAATTAAGAGAAACTGATACATTAGATACAAAAGGAATTTTAAGACTTATTGAGTCAGTTCCAAGTCAAAAAGCAGAACAATTTAAACTTTGGCTAGCTAATTTAGGAAGTGAAAGAATAGACGAAGTATTTAATCCAGAAATAGCTGTGAATAGAGCAGTAGAGTTAAAGGTTATACTGATGAATGGATAAAAGCTAGATTAACAGGTATTGTAGATAGATTTAAACTTACAGATGTTTGGCAAGAAGGTGGAATAAACAAACCAATAGAATATGCACTTTTAACAAATGAGATATATAAAGGTTGGTCTGGAATGGAAGCCAGCGAATATAAAAAATTAAAAGGAATTAGAAAAGAATCTTTAAGAGATAATATGACAGATATAGAAGTTGCACTTACTAATATTGGAGAAATAGCAACTAGAGATATTGCAAGAAAAGAAAGACCACAAGGATTAAAAGAAAATTTAAAGGTAGCCAAAAGAGGTGGAGGAGTTGCTAAAGGGGCAAAAGATTTATATGAGAAAGAAACAAAAAAATCTGCAATATCAAAAAGCAATAGTTTAAATTATAAATACATAGATGAAGTAAAACAAATTGATAATAAAGAAGGTGAAATAGATGAGTAATGATAAAAAAGATAATCAAGAGGTGTTTTCTAAAGTCAACATTAACTGGTATCCAGGTCATATGGCAAAAACTAGAAGACAAATAGAAGAAGATTTAAAGTTAATAGATGTAGTTATAGAATTGTTAGATAGTAGAATTCCTGTAGCTAGTAGAAATCCTGATATAAGGAAATTAACTAATAATAAAAAAAGAATAATTTTACTTAATAAATGCGATTTATCAGATGAAACAATGAACAAAAAGTGGGTAGAAAAATTATCAAAAGAAGCTCCAACAATTTTAACTGACTCAAATTCTGGTAAAGGAGTAGATAAAGTTACTAAAAAAATAGAAGAATTGATGAAAGATGAAATTGCAAGACAAGCAGCAAGAGGTAGAATAAATAAAACAATTAGAGTAATGATTTTAGGGATTCCAAATGTTGGAAAATCATCATTTATAAATAGAATATCTAAGAGAACAACAATGGAAGTAGGAAATAGACCAGGAGTAACAAAATCAAAACAATGGATTAAAATTGGAAAAAATCAAGAATTATTAGATACACCAGGTGTATTATGGCCAAAATTTGAAAATAATGAAATAGCTTTAAATTTAGCATTTACAGGAACGATAAAAGATGATTTAATAGAAAGAACAGAAATAGCATATGAACTTTTAAAATTTTTATATAGTAGATATAGGAAAAATATTCAAGAAAGATATAAAATTTCAGATGAAGAAATTGCAGATTTAGAAAAAGAAAGTAATTATATTTATGAATTAATGCAAATTATAGGTGAAAAAAGAGGAGCATTAGTATCAGGTGGTAATACAGATGATGAAAAAGTTGCTAGAATTATTTTAGAAGATTTTAGAAGTTGTAAATTAGGAAAAATAACATTAGAGGAACCTTAAAAAGGAGAAAAAAATGGAATTTATTAAAAGAGAAAAAGATTTGCAAGGTGCAAAATTATTATCACCATTAGTTTGGGCATATGTTGGAGATAGTGTTTTTGAACTTTATGTTAGAACAAAATTAATAAATAGTTCAAATGCAAAACCACATAAATTACATATAGAATCTATAAAGTATGTAAAAGCAAAATCACAAGCAGATATATTAAAGAGAATAGCTGATAAACTAACAGATGAAGAAAGAGATGTGGTTAGAAGAGGAAGAAATACTGAAAATCATCATATAGCTAAGAATTCTAATGTGGCTGATTATAGCCAATCAACAGCATTTGAAGCACTAATAGGTTATTTATATTTAACTAAACAGGATGAAAGATTAGAAGAAATTTTAAATATGTGTATTGAAGATAAATAATAAAAGAGTATTTTGAAATAAATAATGGATAACTAAAATAAAAATCTAGTGCTATAAACACTAGATTTTTTGTATGGTGACCCCTACGGGAATCGAACCCATGATTCCACCTTGAGAGGGTGGCGTCTTAGCCGCTTGACCAAGGGGCCATATATTAACTACTTATTTATACCATATTTTGGATTTTTAGTCAATATATTTGAGTTTAAGAAATTAATTAATTTTTTTTAAAATTATATAATTAAGCATTAATAATTTTTAAATAATATAATATTCATTAGTATATGACAAATGTTATAAAATTGAAGAAAAAAATTTATAAATCTGATATAATGTAATAATTAATAGGAGGTAGATATGAAAATTTTATATGGAACAGGAAATCAAGGAAAAGTAAATGCAATGAAAAATATAATCAAATCTCATGGATTTGATGCAGAATTATATACATTAAAAGATATAGAATTTGATAAAGATATTATAGAAGATGGAAAAACTTTTGAAGAAAATTCCGAGATAAAAGCAAATGCAATATATGAATTTTGCAAAGAGAATAATATAAATGGAAAGATAATAATTGCAGATGATGCTGGACTTTGTATAGATGCCTTAAATGGAGAACCAGGAATATATACAGCAAGATATGCAGGAGATCATGCATCACAAGAAGATAGTATAAATAAAGTATTAGAAAATATGAAACAATATACTAATATGGATGATAGAACTTGTAAATTTGTTTGTGTATTAACAGCTATTTTACCAGATGGAGAAAAGTTTGTTGCAAGAGGAGAATGCAGAGGAAAAATAGCATTAAATCATGGGAAACTTGGTGGATTAACTTATGGTCCAATATTTATTCCAGTTGGATTTGATAAGCCACTGGGGGATATGGATGAAGAAGAGTATGCATCAGTACATAATCACAGAGATTTAGCAATGGAAGAATTAGTTAAAAAGTTTAAAGAATTAGGATATTAAAGCTAGTTTTAATGTAGTAGTATGAGATAATTAAAATAATATAATTTTTTTGGATTTTTTAGAATTTATAATCATTAAATTAATAAATTTTGCAAAATATTGAAAAATATAGTATAATTAAATAGATGACATAATGTCACAATTAGAAATACTACGTAAACAGAACAATGGAGGTTGAAACATGGCAAAGTATGAAGCATTAAAAGATGGAGACAACATGAGAGAGGAAACAAGGAGATTTTATTTGCAGCAGAAATCAATCAGAGGTAAGTGTAATTATGGAAGCAAATCCTGTGCGTCTTGTGAGGACAAGGACGAATGTCCGATACGGGAGTATGTAGAGTAGTAAGAAAATGGGAGCTGAAGCTTTTGGAGAAATCCAAGGAGCTGATGGCTCCTTTTTCTGTATAATAATTAGTTATATAAAAAAAATGTCTTATTAAAAAACTATAAAAATTTTAAAAAAAAGCGAACAAATGTATTGACAAAAAATAAAAAAGAGATATAATACTTATACGAACATAAATTCGCATAAGTTTATAGGCTAATCTTGAAAACCTAAATACATGTAAGGAAAATATAATTTAAAATTATATTAGGTAATAGTTATGATAAATACATTGCATATAAAAAATATAGGAATAATAGATGATATTACTATTAATTTAAATGAAGGTTTTAATGTGTTAACAGGAGAAACAGGAGCGGGAAAAACTTTAATAATAGGTTCTTTGCAAATATTAGCAGGTGGCAGATTTTCAAAAGAAATGATACGAAAAGGAGAAAAGAATTCTTATGTTGAAATGTCTGTATATTTGCCAAACTCAGAATATGAAGATGATACAGTAATAGTTTCAAGGGAAATTAATATAAGTGGAAAAAATATTTGTAAAATAAATGGTAGATTAGTAACAGTAAATGAATTAAAAAAGTTTATGAGAAATGTAATAGATATTCATGGTCAAAATGAAAACCAATCTATTTTGGATATAGGAACACATATCGAATTATTAGATGATTATGCTAGTGAAAAAATAAAAGATTTAAAATCAAAATATCAAGAATTATATGAAGAATATAATAAAATAAAGTTAGAAATTAATAAAAATTATGGTGATGATAAAGAAAAGCAAAGAAAATTAGATTTATTAAATTACCAAGTAACAGAAATAGAAAATGCAAATTTAAAAATAAATGAAGAAGAAGAATTAGAAAATACTAGAAAAATAATGATGTCATCAGAAAAAATTGCAATTAATTTATCAGAAGCAGAAGAACAACTAAAAGAAAATACGATAGATAGTATGAATATAGTAATAAAGTCATTAGAGAAAATAGAACAATATAATGAAGAATATGAAAAAATAACATCAAGATTAAAAGAATGTTATTATGAAATTCAAGAAGCATCTAGAGATATATCTTGTTTAAATTCAGACATGGAATTTAATGAAGAAGAGCAAGCAAAAGTGGAAGAGAGACTAGACTTAATAAATAGTTTAAAAAGAAAATATGGAAATAATATAAAAGAAATTTTAGAATATAAAAATGAGATAAACCAAGAAATATTTGAAATTAAAAATTTAGAAGGATATATTACATCTCTAAAAAATAAATTTAAAGAAATCGAAAACGAGATGAAAAAAATAGCAAATCAAATGGACATCATAAGAAATGAATATGCAAAAGAACTATCAAAAAAGATAAATAAAGAGTTAGAAGAATTAGAGATGAAAAGTGCTAGATTTAGCATAAAAATAGAATTTTCAGAAGATACCTTTAATAAAAATGGATTAGACAAAGTTGAATTTTTAATTTCAACAAATGTTGGTGAAGAAGCAAAATCGTTAATAAAAATAGCATCTGGTGGAGAAATGTCAAGAATAATGCTTGCAATAAAAAATGTTTTAGCAGATGTAGATAAAATACCTGTAATTATATTTGATGAAATAGATACTGGAATAAGTGGTATAGCAGCAAATGTAACAGGAGAGAAAATAAAGAGAATTTCTAAAAAACATCAGGTAATATGTGTCACTCATTTAGCTAGCATAGCTGCTAAAGGTGATTATAATTATTATGTATGTAAAGAAATAGAAAATGATAAAACAAAAACAAGAGTAAAACAATTAACAGAAGAGGAAATTTTAAAAGAGATAGCAAGAATTTCAAGTGGAACAGTTACAGATATTTCAATAAATCATGCTAAAGAATTAAGAAATATGAGTTTAAAAGAAATTGCATAAATTAAATAGAAAAGCTCTAATAAAAAATATATAGTATAGTTTAATCAAAAGTATTAAAAATTTAAATAAAATATTACAATTATGTATTATTTAAAAAAAAATTTGAAGTTAACATATTTTACTGTTATAATATTATTGGCTTCATTTTGAAGTTCGAATAAGTTAGACAGTATTTGTTTAATGCATTACGAGAGGAGAATACATAATGGCATTAGAGAACCCGAAAAAATTGTTCCGGAATTGCCCTAAAGAAATAGAGTTTAACTCAGAATATGAAGGGATTTGTCGGAATTGTCCGAAATATGAAACATGCTTACTACTTAAAAAAGAGCGAAAAGCCAAAAGGAAAATGCTAAAGATGAAAAAAGCTCTTATTAAAAGAAGAATTAAATTGCTTTTGATATTAGGCATTGGCGTATTATTATTGCTTTTAAGCCTGATAGGAGTGATTCGATTTTTGATTTCATTGAATGAAGATTCTGAAGTGTATGTGGTTTCCACAGAAACGATAGATCTGAACGAAAGTGAAGAAGAAAGTGAGGATGTTGTTAAAGCAGAAGGACAAAATAGTACTGAAAGGTATACAGTACCAATAGTTATGGCAGACGAAGTACCTGAGAAACCAGAAGAAATCTGCAAAGTAGAAGAGGAAACAATAACTGTATTGGTTCCAGAAATTTCAGCCTATGCTCCAAGTGAAGATTATTACTATTATATATCTTATGAAGATAAGATTATTATGGCAAAGGTTCTTTATAAGGAATGTAGGGGAGAGTGTTTTAAAGGAAAGGTGGCTGTTGCTGCAGTTATCTTAAATCGATTATATTCAGGACTTTCTGAATTTGATACAAAATCGATTTATGCAGTAGTTACTCAAGGTGCACAGTTTGCCGATATTAGCGAAGTTACTATGGAGGACCTAGATTCAGTTCCAGAATGCATGGAGGCTGTTGAAGCCGCTTGCAAAGGCTGGGATCCGACACGGGAGATGTTTCCAGAGGGCGCTAAACATTTTTATGCACCTAAAGGAGATATTGCTCCATATCAGCTTGCTATACGTGAAGGTATTGATGAACTTGCAATTGGAAATCACAATTTCCACAATGACTTCAATATGGAGAACGTGGAAGAGAGAGTTGAAAGAATAATTGCGGAACAAAGTAAATAGCTCGTTATGGGAGAAGTCGATTTTGGTATAATAACCTGAATCGATTTTTCTTTTTATGGTCAGGCACAAAGAAGAAAAACTCACATATACTAAAATTATAAGTTAAATGTAATTAATGGAGGTATATAGATGTTTAGTTTTTCTATATCAAATATTCTTATATTTTTAAATCAAATTATATTTGGTGTGGGGTATATACAAAGTGGAAATTTATTTCCCGAACCTTTAACACCAGAAGAAGAAAAGATATATTTAGAAAAAATGAAAGAAGGAGACGAAGAAGCAAGAAATATTTTAATAGAGAGAAATTTAAGATTAGTTGCACATGTTGCAAAAAAATATTCATCAAGTAATGTAGATCAAGACGATTTAATATCTATAGGAAGTATAGGTTTAATAAAAGGAATAAATAGCTTTAATATGGATAAGAGCTTTAAGTTAGCTACATATGTTGCAAAATGCATAGAAAATGAGATTCTAATGTATTTAAGAAGTAACAAAAAAAGAGCAATGGATGTATATCTTAATGAACCAATCGGAAAAGATAAAGATGATAATGAAGTAACTCTTCAAGAAGTATTAGAAAATAATGATAGAAATGTTGAAGAAGAAGTAGACTTGAAATTTAAAATAAAAAATTTATATGAAAAAATGAAGAACATATTAAAAGAAAGAGAAAAGGTAATTATTGAATTACGTTTTGGTTTAAATGGAGATAGACCGAAAACTCAAAAAGAAATTGCTAAAATGATGAATATAAGTCGTTCATATGTTTCAAGAATAGAAAGTAAGGCAATATGGAAATTATCTAAAGAAATAAAAGAGTAAAGAGTATAAAATATATAATATAAAATAGTTACGAAAGATTAAAATAAATATATTATAAAAAGTTAAGGAGAAGTATATGATAGAAACTGCAAAAGCAAAGATAACTGGTGGAAGTATGCATCCTGAAATATGTGGGGAAATCTGTTTTAATCAAATGAGAGATGGAGTGCTAATTACAACGCAAATTTGTAATTTACCACATTCTAACATAAAATGTGACTCTAGAATTTTTGGTTTTCATATACATGAAGGAAATTCGTGTACAGGTGATAGTAAAGATGAATTTAAAAATGCATTAACACATTATAATCCTCAAAATTATAATCATCCACAACATGCAGGAGATATGCCACCATTATTTGAAAATAATGGGTATGCATATTTATCTTTTTTTACTAATAGATTTGAAGTTAAAGATGTAATTGGAAAAGTAGTTATTATACATGATATGCCAGATGACTTTACTACTAATCCAAGTGGTAATTCAGGTACTAAAATTGCTTGTGGAAAAATTGAAGTATGTTAAAATAAATATCAAAATGAAGGCTCGTGATGAATTTCGAGCTTTTATTGTATTTATAAGTTTAAGATGTTATAATTTATATGTGATTTGTGAATCAATCTATAATTAAAGATATATGAAGGAAAATATAGAAAGAAAAAAGTATGAACATGAAAGAATATTTAAAAGAGTGCACATTATGTCCTCATGAATGTAAAGTAAATAGATTAGAAGGAAAAAAAGGCAGATGTAAAGCTAGTAATAAAGTAAAAATAGCACTTGCAAATTTGCATTATTATGAAGAACCATGTATAAGTGGAAAAAATGGTTCTGGTACAGTATTTTTTACTGGTTGCAATATGAATTGTAAATTTTGCCAAAATTATAAAGTAAGTCAAGAATTATTAGGAAAAGAAATAGGTATAGAAGATTTAGCAAATGAATTTTTAAGATTACAAGATTTAAGTGCAAATAATATAAACTTAGTAACTGGTGTAATATATGTACCTCAAATAATAGAATCAATAAAAATTGCAAAAGAAAAAGGACTAAAAATTCCAATAGTTTATAATACTAGCGGATATGAAAAAGCAGAAACAATAAAATTATTAAATGGATGTGTTGATATATATTTGCCAGATTTAAAATATTATTATGATGGGCTTGCTAAAGATTTATCTGGAGTTAATAATTATTTTAATATGGCAACAGAGGCTATAAAAGAAATGTATAATCAAGTAGGCAAACCAGTTTTTGATGAAAATGGGTTATTAAAAAGAGGCTTAATAATTAGACATTTGGTTTTACCAAATCATATAAGAAACAGCAAAATGGTATTAAAATGGATAAAAGAAAATATTAGTAATGATGTAATTGTAAGTATTATGGCACAATATTTTCCAACATATAAAGCAAATGAAACATCTGATATAAATAGAAAGTTAACTCTTGAAGAGTATAAAGAAATAGAAGAGTATGTATATAACTTAGATTTAAATGGATATATGCAAGATTTGGAAGATAATGAAGAACAATATGTACCAGATTTCAAATAGCTAATAATATAAAAGATATTTTATAAATTAAAAAGTTCGTAGTAGAAAAAACCACGAACTTATTTAATTATAGCATAAATTTAAAAAAATCACAAATAGTAAAGTTATATGAAAAAGCAAGAATAAAGGTAAATTAATTAAAAAATAAAATGAATTAATAAGAAAAATTAAGAAAAACAAGAGAATACAAAGTTGAAAGTCATATATTTATATGGTAATATAAATATACAATATAAATTAAATAATAATTTTCCCTGCGTAGTGCGTATAGACAGAATTTTTAGAACCTACAAGTTTTGGAGAAGGGAGCTCGAACTCTAGATATGGCGTGTATGCTTGCATTTATGTAAGAAACCCATGAGTATTTAGGAGGGCACCCACCTGTGTGAGTACAGGTCCATAAAAATTCTTTCACCTTACGGCTTAGACGTGGGGCTTTTTTTATGCCTAATAAATAGGGACTTCCATCAATCTTATAGTTGAAAATTTATATAAAACATGATACACTAATTCAAATTAATGTAAAAGGTGACAATAATGAAAATATCTGATATTTTAAAAGAAAGTATAGAAGTACTTGATAAAAATGGTATTGAAGATTGTAAATTAAGTGCTAGAAGATTACTTGCAAATACTCTAGATAAAGAAAAAGAATATTTAATTATTCATAGTGATGAAGAAGTAAGTAATGAATTGTATGAATTATATAAAACTAAAATAGAAAGATTAAAAAATCATGAGCCTATTCAATATATTTTAAATCATCAAGAATTTATGGGATTTGATTTTTTTGTTAATAGTGATGTTCTTATTCCTCAACCAGATACAGAAAATTTAGTAGAAGAAGTTATTTCAATTGCGAATAAAATTAAGAAAGAAAAATCAGAAATTAGAATATTAGATTTATGTACAGGAAGTGGGGCTATAGCAGTATCTCTTGCAAAAATTTTAGGAAATAAAGTATTATTGTATGCATCAGATATAAGTGAAAAAGCATTAAAAATTGCAGAAGAAAATTCAATGAAAAATAGTGCGAATATTTTATTTTTTAAATCAGATATTTTTAAAGAAATTTCAGAATTATATAAATTTGATATAATAGTTTCAAATCCACCATATATAGAAACAGATATAATAAAAACGTTATCAGAAGAAGTTAAAAGAGAACCAATAATAGCATTAGATGGTGGAAAAGATGGATTAGATTTTTATAGAAAAATAGTAAAAGATGCTAAAAAATATTTGAATTCAGATGGATATTTAGCATTTGAAATAGGATATAATCAAAAATCTGTACTTGAAGAAATATTTAAAGAATATGAATATAAAAATATATATTCAAAAAAGGATTTAGCTGGAAATGATAGAGTAGTAGTGGCACAAATATAATTTAAGAGTTACCAAAAAATTATGAGATTAAAATTATTTTTATAATATAAAAACAGGAGAGAAGAAATGTCTTTTTCATCAGATATAAAAGAAGAATTAACAAAAGTAAATAATTTAAAAAATCTTAAAATATTAGAATCAGAATTTTTAGGATATATTTTAACTGGAAATACTACTAACAACAGTAATGTGCTAGAATTCGTAACAGAAAATGAATTTAATATAGAAAGGTTTTATAAAATACTTTTTAATCTTGAAATTGAGTATGAGCCAGGTATTAGAGGAAAAGTTTTTGTTGCGACAATAGAAAAAAATGAAAAAGTTGAAGAATTCATGCAGATTAAAGTAGATAAAGATGAGGAAGTGCAAAGAGCTATTGTAAAGGGAAGCTTTTTAGGGGCAGGTTCGATAACAGATCCAAATAAACAATATCATTTAGAAATAATATTTCAAGAAAAAAATAATGCTGAGTATATTTTAAATATATGTAAGGCTTTTGGAATTATTTTAAAATTGTTAGAAAACAAAAATAAATATTATTTATATATAAAAGATGCAGAAGAGATATCAAAATTTTTAGCTTTAATTGGAGCAAATAAAGGAGTACTTGATTTTGAAGATGTTAGAGTAACTAAAGAAATAAAAAATAATGTAAATAGATTAGTAAATTGCGAAACAGCTAATTTAAATAAAATTATAAATGCATCAGTAGATCAAGTAAATGATATAAAACTTATTCAAAATTTAAAAAAATTTGATGAATTGCCAGATTATTTGAAAGAAATAGCAATATTAAGACTTGAAAATCCTGATGCAAGCTTAAAGTCTTTAGGAGAGATGCTTGAAAATCCAATAGGAAAATCAGGAGTAAATCATAGATTAAAGAAAATTCATGAAATTGCTGAAGAATTGAGACAAAGAAAATAAAATATATAGCATTTAGTAAATAAAAGTAGCAAAAATAAAGGAATAAAAATGGAAAGATTTGGGATTTATATACATATACCGTTTTGTAAAAAGAAATGTAAATATTGTGATTTCATTTCTTTTTCTTGTGATGAGGATATTCAAGAGAAATATTTAAAAAGTTTAATAGAGGAAATAAAGAATAAAGAAATTTCAAAAAAAAGAGAGATAACAACAATTTATATTGGTGGTGGTACTCCATCTTTAGTAAATCCAATGTATATAAGGCAAATATTAAAAGAAATCAATGAAAAATTTAATGTATCTAGAAATGCAGAAATAACAATAGAAATTAATCCAGGAACTGTAAACAAGGAAAAAATATTAGAATATAAAGATATGGGAATTAACAGAATAAGTATTGGACTTCAATCTACTAATGATAGGATTTTAGATTTAATAGGAAGAATTCATAATTATAATCAATTTTTAGATACTTATAACACAGTAAAAGAAGAATTTGAAAATATAAATATTGATTTGATGCTAGCAATTCCAACACAAACAGAAAAAGATTTACTAGATAGTTTATATAAAGTAATAAATTTAAAGCCAAAACATATTTCGATATATTCTTTAATAGTGGAAGAAAATACTGGTATAAAGCAAATGCTAGATAGTGGAAGTCTTGAATATATAGATGAAGAAACAGAAAGAAAAATGTATTGGAAGACTAAAAAGATACTTGAAAAAAATGGATTTAATCATTATGAAATTTCTAATTTTGCTAAAAAAGGTTTTGAATCAAAACATAATTTAGATTGTTGGAATCAAGAAGAATACTTAGGATTTGGACTAGCGGCGCACTCATATATGGATAATAAAAGATTTTCTAATATAGATAATTTACAAGAATATATAAAAAATATAGAAAATAATGAATTTGATAAGAATATAATACTTCACGAAGAGCAAAATAGAGAATCAAGAGCAAAAGAATTTATGATGATAGGATTAAGAAAAATAGATGGAATAAGAATATCAGAATTTGAAAGAAAATTTAGAATAAATCCATTATTTTATTTTAGGTTTGAAATAAGTAAACTTACAGAAGAAGGCTTGATTGAAGTAGATTTAGATAATATAAAATTAACAAAAAAAGGATTAGATTTAGCTAATATTGTATTTGAAGAATTTATATAGTGAGAAATGATAAATACTTTTTTAAAATAGAATTAAAAATTAATTAATATATTTTAGAATGAGTGATGCGCAGCCTTGGGAGCAAAGCGACCATATAAAGAGAGAAATGATAAATATTTTTAAAAAATAAAATAAAAAATTAATTAATATATTTTAGAATGAGTGATGCACAGCCTTGGGAGCAAAGCGACAAGCAAAGAGCGAAATGATAAAATATATTAATTAATTTAATTTATATTTAATACAAAAAAATATTTATAATTTTCACTTGACAAACATATAATAAAGTTATATTATATTAGCAGTCAAACATCAAGTTTGCTAAAAGAGGTGAAATGATGTCAGGGGAATTAGATAGAAGAAAAAAGAAAATACTACAAGCAATAATTGAAGAGTATATAGAAACAGCTGAACCAGTAAGTTCAGGAAATTTAGTGCGAGAGTTAGAGTGTAGTAGTGCAACAATAAGAAATGAAATGGCAGAGCTAGAAAAAATAGGATTTTTAGAGAAACCACATACTTCAGCTGGACGTATACCATCTCAAAAAGGGTATAGATATTACGTAGATGAGTTAATAAGAGATGATAAACTTAGCAAAAAAGAAATGGAAATGATAAGAGAAAGGTTAGAAACAAAAGTAAATGACTTAGAAGAACTAACTAAAATCGCAACAACTACACTATCAGAAATAACTCATTATACAACTATAACAATAGCTCCTGATGTCCAAAATCATACAATAATTGATATAAAATTTGTTCTATTAGGAAGTAGAGTTTTAATGGCAGTAATACTTACAGACTCTGGAATAATTAGAGAATCAATTATAAAATTTGATGAAGATGTTGAACAAGAACAAGTAGATGATTTAACATATATATTTAAAAATAAATTAGTAGGAAAACCATTAGAAACAATGAACTCACCTTTAGAAGAGTTTATTATGAACGAAATGAAAACAGGTATTAACATTATAAAAAAAGTAATTGAAGAAATAAATAAAATAATTATTGAGTCACAACAAATTTATCTTGATGGTGCAAATAAAGTAATAGATATGCCTGAATTCAAAAAAGTAGATGTTGCAAAGGATTTTTTAAATGTATTAGATGCAAAAGATTTAGTTGCAGATGTTTTAAATACAGGTGTAGCTGAAAATATAAATATATATATAGGTGAAGAAACTGAAAAAGAAGAATTGAAAAATTTTAGTATAGTAACATTTAATCACTTATTAGAAGATAAAGATATAGGAACAATTGGAATTATAGGTCCAACAAGGATGGATTATTCAAAAGTAATTTCAGTTATGAAATATATAAGTAAAAAATTAAATGATGACTTTAAAAAAGGAAAATTCTAAAAAAGGAGAGGAAGTATTTTGGAAAACGAAGAAAGAGATTTAAACGAGAATATTGAAAATAACGAAGAAGTAGTAAAAACAGCAACTGTATCTAAAGAAGAATATGATGATTTAGATGATAGATATAAAAGATTATTAGCAGAATTTGAAAACTACAAAAAAAGAAGTCAAAAAGAAAAAGAAAGTATTTATGGAATGATAACAGGTGATGTTGTAGCAACAATGCTTCCTATAATGGATAATTTAGAAAAAGCAACAG
Organism: uncultured Clostridium sp.; assembly: GCA_947064765.1. Lineage (GTDB taxonomy): Bacteria > Bacillota > Clostridia > TANB77 > CAG-508 > Scatovivens. The sequence continues at coordinate 75,247 of CAMSWH010000001.1, read as the reverse complement.
AAACAAAAACAGATGATACTCAGTATCAAGATGGAGTAAAATTAGTTGCTAGACAATTCGGGGAAGCTTTAAAAGGATTAGGATTAGAACAAATTGAAGCAATAGGACAAAAATTTAATCCAGAATATCATGAAGCAGTAAGCCATGTTGAAGATAGTACTAAAGGTGAACAAGAGATTGTTCAAGAATACAGAAAAGGTTATAGAATAGGAAATAAAGTAGTACGTCATTCAATGGTTATAGTTGCTAATTAAAATGTTAGTTAATAATTAAAAATTATTATAAATAAACAAAAGAAGACTACAGCCTGATTAAGGTATATAAAAATGTATGTAATAAGGATTATATACACAAAAAAAGGGAGGAATTTTCAAAATGGGAAAAATAATTGGTATTGACTTAGGTACAACAAATTCTTGCGTTTCAGTTATGGAAGGTGGAGAAGCTGTTGTAATACCTAATGCAGAAGGAAACAGAACAACACCATCAGTTGTTGCATTTTCTAAAAATGGAGAAAGACTTGTTGGACAAATTGCAAAACGTCAAGCAGTTACAAATCCAGATAACACAGTTATATCTATTAAAAGAAAAATGGGAACAAACGAAAAAGTAAAAATTGAGGGAGATGAATTCTCTCCACAAGAAATATCAGCAATGATATTACAAAAATTAAAAGCAGATGCAGAAAATTATTTAGGAACAACAGTTACACAAGCTGTTATAACAGTTCCTGCATATTTTAGTGATAGCCAAAGACAAGCAACAAAAGATGCTGGTAAAATAGCTGGACTTGAAGTATTAAGAATAATCAATGAACCAACAGCAGCAGCTTTAGCTTATGGTATGGACAAAGAAGATCAAGATCAAAAAATAATGATATATGACTTAGGTGGAGGTACATTTGATGTTTCTATACTTGATATAGGAGATGGAGTTTTTGAAGTTCTATCAACAAATGGTAATACACATCTAGGAGGAGATGATTTTGATGAAGCTATTATAAATTATTTAGTAAGTGAATTCAAAAAATCAGATGGAATAGATTTAAAAGCAGATAAAATGGCAATGCAAAGATTAAAAGAGGCAGCTGAAAAAGCTAAAATTGAGCTTTCAGGAATGCAACAAACACAAATCAACTTACCATTTATCACAGCTGATAGCACAGGACCAAAACATTTAGATATAACATTAACAAGAGCAAAATTCGAAGAATTAATTGGAAAATTAGTAGAAGATACAAGAGTTCCAGTTGAACAAGCTATGAAAGATGCAGGAATAACTGCTTCAGATATTCATAAAGTATTATTAGTAGGTGGATCAACAAGAGTTCCATGTGTTCAAGAAATGGTTAAGAAAATAACAGGAAAAGAACCAGATAAAGGAATAAATCCAGATGAATGTGTTGCAATAGGTGCAGCTATTCAAGGTGGAGTATTATCTGGAGATGTTAAAGACTTAGTATTATTAGATGTAACACCATTATCATTAGGTATTGAAACATATGGTGGAGTATTTACAAAATTAATCGAAAGAAATACAACAATACCAACTAAAAAATCACAAGTATTCTCAACAGCTGGAGATGGTCAAACATCTGTAGAAGTTCACGTTTTACAAGGTGAAAGAGAAATGGCAGCATATAATAAAACATTAGGAAGATTCCAATTAACAGGAATTCCACCAGCACCAAGGGGAGTACCACAAATTGAAGTAACATTTGATATAGATGCAAATGGTATAGTTCACGTTTCAGCAAAAGATCAAGCTACTGGAAATGAACAAAAAGTTTCAATAACAGCTAGCACAAATCTTTCTGAAGAAGACATTAATCAAGCTATAAAAGATGCTGAAGCACATGCTGCTGAAGATAAAAAGAGAAAAGAAGAAATTGAAGTTAGAAATAATGCTGAAAGCTTAGTTTATAATAGTCAAAAAACTTTAGATGAACTAGGAGATAAAGTTAGTGGTGAAGAAAAAGCTAAAGTTGAAGAAGAAGTTGAAAATGTTAGAAAAGCATTAGAAGGAACAAATATAGAAGCAATAAAAGAAGCAACAGAAAAATTAACAAAAGTTTTCTATGAATTATCAGAAAAATTATATTCTGCTCAAGCAGCTGCTGGAGAAACTACAGCAGAAGCTACATCAGATGCTGGAGAAGCAAAAGAAGGAACAGTATATGATGCTGATTATAAAGTAGAAGATGATAATAATGACAATAACTAAGACATTTTGGGGACGTTTGTTAAAGGACATTTTGACCCATTATGGACATATGTTAAGTAGTTTATAGAATAATGGTTATAAGAGAGGTCAGAAAATATATTCTCTGGCCTCTATATAGCTATTATAAGAAGTATAAATTAATTTTCATAACTTATTAGAATTAAGAAAGGAATGAAATTTAATATGGAAAAAGATTTAAAAATATCAGAATTGAAAGAAATGCAATTTAAGTTATATGAGTTAAATAAAGAAAAATGGCATGACATGGAACCAAAATATGCAAAAGATCATATATTATTTATGATTGAAGAAATTGGTGAATGTATATCTATTATAAAGAAGAAAAAAATCGATAATGTAATGAATGACAAGGGAATAAGAAATCGATTTATTGAAGAATTAAGTGATGTTTTAATGTATTACATAGAAGTTATGAATAGATTAGACATATCTGCAGAAGAATTTACAAAAGTATATCTAGAAAAATACAATACAAACTTAAATAGAAATTATGAAGAAGATAACAAAAAGAAATATGTTTAGAACTTAGGAGGATAAGATAATAATGGCTCAAAAACGTGATTATTATGAAGTATTAGGGGTAGGGAAAAATGCAACTGATGAAGAATTAAAAAAAGCATTTAGAAAGCTTGCAAAACAATATCATCCTGACGCCAACCCTGATAATAAAGAAGAAGCAGAAAGAAAGTTTAAAGAAGTAAATGAAGCATATGAAATTCTTTCAGATAAACAAAAAAGACAAATGTATGATCAATTTGGATTTGATGGACCACAAAATTTTGGTGGTGGTCAAGGTGGAGGATATTACTCTTATGGAACAGGATTTGACGGATTTGGAGGATTTTCAGATTTTGGTGACTTTGGTGATTTAGGAGATATATTCTCATCATTTTTTGGAGGAGGTTCTAATAGAAGTAGAAGCTCTAATGGAGTAAGAAGAGGATCAGATTTAAAAGTTAATTTAGATATTACTTTTGAGGAAGCATATTCTGGAATTGAAAAAGAAATAAGTATAAATAGAAATGAAAAATGTACATCATGTAATGGAAGTGGAGCAAAAAGAGGAACAACAGCTGATAAATGTTCAATGTGTAATGGAACAGGAAAAATAAAACAAGTAGTAACAACTCCATTTGGACAAATGTCAACTCAAAGAGTTTGTACCCAATGTAATGGAACAGGAAAAGTTATAAAAGAACCTTGTCCAGATTGTAGAGGAAAGGGAATTGTTAAAAAATCAATAAAATTAAAAGTAAAAATTCCACAAGGAATTGATGAAGGTCAAACTATTGTATTAAAAGGAGAAGGCGAAGTTGGTTCAAATGGTGGACCAAATGGAGATCTATATATAGTAGTTCATATAAAAAGACATAATATATATTCAAGAAAGGCAGAACATGTATTATGTGAAATACCAATTACATTTGCAGGAGCTGCTTTAGGAACAGAACTTGAGATTCCTATGGTTGATGGAACAAAGGAAAAATATAAAATACCAGAAGGAACTCAAACAGGAACTAAATTTACTATAAAAAATAAAGGATTTAAAAGTGTAAATGGAAATTGGAGAGGAGATTTTGTATTTACAGTAGTAGTTCAAACTCCAAAAAAATTAACACGTGAACAAAGAGATTTATTAACAGAACTTGCAAAAACAATGAATGAACAACCACCAATAAAGAAAAAAGGAATTTTTGGATAAAATAGTTATTAAATATATTAATGGGGTCTATATAATGTAGATCCTATTTTGTTATATTAAATGTCATCTTTTGTTCTTGACAATATTTGTATAAATGATAAAATATAGCAAACATATATTTGACAATGTATGTTTTAGTAATGGAGAATTAAATTGGAAATAAAAGGACAAATAGAAGAATTTATATATCAAAATGAATCAAATAGTTATTCTATAGCAGTTTTTTCGCTTGAAGATGGAGAGGTTATAACAGTAGTAGGTTATTTACCTTTTATTGCTGTAGGAGATACATTAAAATTAAATGGGAAAATGGTTATACATCAAGAGTATGGAGAGCAATTTAAAATAGAGACTTTTGAAAAAATAATGCCAGAAAGTGCAGCAGCTTTAGAAAAATATTTAGCAAGTGGCACAATAAAAGGAATTGGTCCAGCAATAGCTAGAAAAATTATAGAAAAATTTGGAGAAGATACTTTAACAGTATTCAAATTTGAGCCATTAAGATTAGCAGAAATCAAAGGTATATCAAAAGACAAAGCATATGAAATAGGAGAAGAATTTAACGAAAAGTGGGGAGTATGGCAAATTGTTAGTTTTTTAGAGCAGTTTGGAATAGGAGCTAATAATAGTAAGAGAGTTTATGATGCACTTGGAGTAAATGCTGTAGAAAAGATACAAGAAAATCCATATGTATTAGTAGATATAGTATATGGAATTAATTTTAATAATATTGATAAAATTGCTATGCAAATAGGAATACCTATGGATAGTGATTATAGAGTAAAGAGTGGAATAAAATATGCACTTTTAGTAGCGAGCTATAATGGAAATACTTGTGTACAAAAAGAAAATTTAGTTACATATGTAAAAAGTGTATTAGAAGTTAATGAAAATATAATAGAAGATAATCTTATAAATTTAGATGTTACATCAGAAATTCATATAATAGAAAAAGAAGATGAAAAATGGGTTTTTTTAGAAGCTTTATATAAAGCAGAGAAAAATATTGCAGAAAGATTAGTTCTTTTAAGAGATTGTGAAAATGCAAAATTTATGAAGAATTTTGAAAGTGAAATAAGGAAACATGAAGAACAAATAGATATTGAATTATCAGAAAAGCAATTTGAAGCTATAAAACAAATAAATGAAAACAATGTATGTATAATAACAGGAGGACCAGGAACAGGAAAAACTACTATTATAAAATGTGCAATAGAACTTTATAAAACACATAAGAAAAAAGTAGTTCTATGTGCACCAACAGGTAGAGCAGCTAAAAGAATGAGTGAAACTACTGGTGAAGAAGCTAAAACAATTCATAGATTATTAGAAATTGGAAAGTTTGAAGAAGATAAATTAGGAAGTATAGATACAGATGTAACACCTGTTGATGCAGACATTTTAGTAGTAGATGAAATGTCTATGGTAGATGTATTCTTAATGAATTATTTAGTTAAAGCAATTTATTTAGGGACAAAAGTTATTTTTGTAGGAGATCCAAATCAGCTTCCATCAGTTGGACCAGGAAGTATACTTAAAGACTTAATAGATTCTAAAGAGTTTGCAACAGTTCACTTAGATAAAATATTTAGACAAGCAGCAAAAAGTAAAATTATTGTGAATGCACATAATGTAAATTCTGGAATAAGTTTTATAGGAAAAAAGGATTATGAAGAAGATTCAGAAAATGACTTTTTCTATATAAATGAATCTAATCAAGATAAAATGTTATATCAGGTTTTATCTCTAAGTAAAGAGAGATTGAAGAATTATGGAGATTATGAATTCTTTAAAAATATACAGGTTTTAACTCCTACTAAAAAGGGAAAAATGGGAACAAAAGAATTAAATCAAAGTTTGCAAGAAGTATTAAATCCAAAGGTTGATGAAATAGAAGAAAAAGCTTATGGTCAGATTATTTTTAGAGAAGGCGATAGAGTAATGCAAATAAAGAATAATTATGATATTTACTGGGAAAAAGGAAGTAGAAATGATCTAAGAACATATGAATCAGGTACAGGTGTTTTTAATGGAGAAATAGGAAGAATAGCAAAAATAGATTCAAATGAAAGGCAAATGGAAATTGAATTTGATGATGGAAAAATTGCATGGTATGCATTTTCAGAACTAGATCAACTTGAACATGCGTATGCTATTACAATTCATAAAGCACAAGGAAGTGAGTTTGATGTTGTGATTTTAGTAGTTCCACAATCATCAAATATGTTACTTACAAGAAATCTTTTATATACAGGGTTGACCAGAGCTAAAAAATTATTAATTGTAATTGGCAATAAAAACTTGATAGAAGTTATGATAAATAATTGTGATACTAAAAAAAGAAATACAGGACTAAAAATAAAATTTGAAAGTATAGATTAGGAGGTGTGGATGTATTATCCAAAACAGATACCATATTTATTAGATAAAGAATTTAAAGAAAATATAAAATATACAGAATACAATATTAAAGAACTTGAAGATTATTGTATGTGTATTTGGGAAATGAAGTCGAAAAAAATATTAAATAAGACTATATCTAATAATATTTTGCCAGATGCTTGCATTGATATTGTTATAGATTTTGCAAATAATGTGATTTGTTTTGCAGGATTTAGCAAAGAAACGGAAGATTTCAAGTTAGACGAGAGAATAGATTATATAGGTGCTAGGTTAAAACCAGGAGCTTTTTATTCTATATTTAATATAGAAGCAAATGAAATAATGGATAATATGATTTCCTTTTCAGAAATAGAAAAAGAATATGATTTAGAAGAAATATTTGAATTTACTGATACATCAAAACGAATAGATTGTTTAAAAAAATATTTATTAAAAAAGTTTAATAATGAATTAAAAAAAGATTTTCTTACTATTATTAATGAATTATATGAGAATCCAAGACAACAAAGTGTAATTAATATTTCTAAAAAATTAGGATATAACATAAGACAGTTATCTAGAATTTTTAAGAAGAATTATGGAATATCGCCAAAAGTATTATTAAATATATTAAGATTACATTTGTGTTTAACTTTATTATTAGATGAAAAAATGGAATTAGCAGATATTGCTATGCAATGCGGATTTTATGATCAATCTCATTTTATAAAAGAAATAAAAAGATATACAGGAATATCTCCATTAAAATTGATTGAAGAATATAATATATAGATTTGTCCATTTTTTACAATACAAATATAATTGAATTTTTTATAATTATATTTGGAGGTAGAAATATATGTATGAATCAATAACAACCAATATAATGGTTAAAAATGTAAAAGAAACTATAGAATTTTATGAAGAAAAGTTAGGATTTCAAAAAATATTAAGTGTTCCAGAAGAAGGGGAAAAATTTAATTTTGCTATTCTTAATAAAGATAAAATATCTATTATGTTACAAGAACAAGAAAACTTAATTGAAGAATATCCAACATTAAAAACAAAAGATATAATTCCAACTTTTACATTGTTTATTACAGTACAAGATGTAGAAAAAGTGTATAATGAATTAAAAGAGAAAGTAGAAATTGCGAAGGAAATTCATAAAACTTTTTATGGGAAAGATGAATTTGCAATTTTTGATAATAATGGAAATATACTAACAATATCTTGTTAATTGAAAAATTATAAAAGCAGATAATTTATTGAAAATTATTTGCTTTTATATTATTATTATTATATCAAGAAGAATAATTGTAAGATTAGAAATGAAAGAGGAAATTTGATTTATGAAAAATAAAAATTTAATATTTATAATAATATTACTATTACTATTACTAAGTTTAATGTTAATTATTTTAACAGGTTGTAATAATAATGAACAAGATATTAAAGATAATAATATAAATACAAATTTAATATCAAATGAAGAAAAGATTGATGATAAAAATGATGAAGATTATGGTAATTTTGGACTAAGAAAAATAGACAAAGAAAGTTTTGATTCTGAATATACAATAGTACATGGCGAATATGATACAATATTTAAAGAATGGTTTGTTATAGGACAAGAAAATAATGATTTAACTATTACTATAATTGAATCAGATGCAAATAAATATTTATCCGAAAAGGCAGTAAATTATAATGAGAAGTATATTATAAAAAATATAGACTTAAATGATATAGAAAGTGTTTTTTGTGGAGTAGAAGGGCAAGATATATATTATCCTTCAGTATTTATATTACAAAAAGATGGTACAGTAAAAGGTGTAGATACAGAGTATGGATATAAAACAGGAGAATTTATAGCAAAAAGAATTTATGAATTAGATCAAGTTGAAAAGATTGAGCAAGCAGATGTTTTTCTAGTTAATGATGGTGGATATATAGCTGTTGTAGCAACTACTAAAGATGGAGAAATGTATGAGATAAGAAAAGGGCAAACTTTTAAAGCAATAATAGAAGAAGTGAGAGAATATAAAGGAAAAACAACTATTTTAGTAGATGGATTAGACGATAATGATATAAATTATAGAGGAGAATTTGATTTTTCAATTAATAATGAAATGGAATTATTGTGGAAAGGAAATAATATAGAAGTATCTGATTTTAAAGTAGGTCAAAATGTTTTAATTACTTTTATAGGAGAAGTTATGGAACGTTATCCTGGAGAAATTACAGGAGTAACAAGGGTTGTATTATTAGATAAATAAAATAAACGGCTGGCTAAGAAGATAGTGCATTTTCTTAGCCAGCTATTTTTTTTAAGCAATATACTGCATCAATTCTCCCCAAGAGCTGATTTTTTTTGCTTTAAGTTGCATGTCCAGTTCTTCTTTGAAAAGCTCAAAAAGAGCAATTTCGTCTGTGAATTGGTATGCATACACATATCGCTCACTGGGGATTGTGATTGCAAGCTCTTTTGCTTTTTGGGCAAATAATTCTAGCCCAATGGTACTTCCGTTATTTAAAACAACATAAATTTTCTTGACATCGGATAATGTAAAGTATGGAAGGCTAGTAGTTTTAATCCGGTGCCATTCTCCTGTTGTATATCTAATTTCTGAATATGAGTTATATTTTAGATTGTTTCTCATAAGAGATACCTCCAAAGGTTACTAGTGTCATAAAATATTATAACACAATTTACATAATATAGCAAATATTATTAATTTAATAAAGACATAGGTAAAATTGTGTATATCAACATTTTTAGTTTTAGAAGCGTTAGCGAAATAGAGATAACTCATATAGAGGAAAGACAATGAATTTACAATTATTTTGGTATTTTTCAATTTTCATAATTCTCTATTTTGTTCCATTATAAATTATGTCGAAAAGCTTTAAAAATACGACAAAACTTCTACTTTTTCATCGAAGGAAAAATTGTTTGATTTTAGAATATTAATATAAACAAAAGATAAAGGAGGTAAGAATTTTGAAAGTCAATCATTTTATTGAGGACAAGCTATTAGTATTTGAAATTACAGAAGAATTAGATCATCATGCAGCTGAGATAATTAGAAAAAGAGCAGATTATGAAATTCAGAGATTTATGCCTAAAAAAGTAATTTTTGATTTTAAGAGAGTAGGATTTATGGATAGTGCAGGAATTGGTCTTATAATTGGAAGGTACAAGCAGGTAAATTGTTTTGGAGGTAGATTAGAGATGATTAATGTAAACGACAAAATAAAAAGAGTTTTTGAAATGTCTGGTATTTTAAAGATCATACCTATTGTTGACGAAATAAAAACAGAAAAAATAAGTTAGAGGAGAAATATTAATTATGAGTAGAAATGTTAAAAATGAAATGAAAATTGAATTTGCTAGTAAATCAGCAAATGAAGCTTTTGCTAGAATTGCTGTTGCTGCATTTGCATCACAACTGGATCCCACTATAGAAGAAATTGCAGATATAAAAACAGCAGTATCAGAAGCTGTTACTAATTCAATAATTCATGCATATCCAAACAAAGATGGAATTGTAAAATTAAAAGCATCATTATTTGATGATGAAATAGAAATTGAAGTTTCTGATACAGGAACAGGAATTGAAAATATTGAAGAGGCAAGAGAACCTTTATATACAACTAAATGTAATTTGGAAAGATCAGGTATGGGATTTACAATTATGGAAAACTTTATGGATGAGCTAAAAGTAGAATCTATTTTAGGACTTGGGACAAAAATTACAATGAATAAAAAAATAAAAAAAGAAAAACAAATAGAAAATACATATTAAGGGGGAAAAAATGCATGAGAGAGAAAGAACTCTTATTGCACTAGCACAGCAAGGTGATAAAGAAATATTAGCACAAATTTTAGAAGAAAATAAACGGACTTATATGGAATATAGTAAAAAGATTTTTAGGGAGAGGATATGAAGCAGAAGATTTGTACCAAATTGCTTGTATAGGATTTATTGAAGCAATACAGAGATTTAATTTTGAGTATAATGTTGAATTATCTACATACTCTGTTCAATATATGATTGGAGAAATAAAAAAGTTTTTAAGAGATGATGGAATTATAAGAATTAGTAGAAGCATTAAAGAACTTGGAATAAAAATAAAAGAATTAGAAAGAATTTATACAGCAAAAACAGGAGAGTCTATATGTGTAGAAAGGCTTTCTGAAATTTTAGAATTACCAGAAGAAACTATATATATGGCTATTGAAGCTACGCAAACAATAGAATCAATTAATGCAAAAATAGGAGAAGAAGGAAAAGAAATAATAGAAACTTTAGCAGCTGAAGAAGATGAACAAAGCAAAATTGTAGATAAGATTACTATTTTAGAAATGATAAAAAAATTAAATTATAGAGAACGAGAAATCATAGATTTAAGATATTTTAAAGATAAAACACAAATGCAGGTGGCTAAAATATTAGGTATTTCTCAAGTACATGTTTCTAGAATAGAAAAGAAAATTCTAAATGAATTTAGAAATAAATTATTGGCATAGGAGATAGATTTTTGAAGAAAATATTATTTTATTTTATTTTTATTATTATTTTAATTTTTGCAATGCCTATTGTTTTTACAAATCAATTTAAAACAAAAGAGGCAGTATCTACTGATATTGTAGAAGAAAAATTTGATTATGGAAAGTATAGTACAATAAAGTTATTGCATACAGATACAGGAGTAGTTGAAGAATTAGATTTAGATACTTATTTATATGGAGTAGTTTCGAGTGAGATGCCAGCAAGTTTTGATTTAGAAGCTTTAAAGGCACAGGCTGTTGTTGCCAGAACATATACTATTTATCAAATAAAAAATGGTGGTAAACATGAAAATGCAAATGTTTGTGATAGCTCATTATGTTGCCAAGCTTGGATATCAAAAGAAAATAGATTGTCAAGATGGGAAGAAAATTCAAGAGAGGAATATTGGAATAAAATAGTAAAAGCAGTAAATGAAACTAAAGGAAAACTAGCATTATATAATGGAGAACCAATTAATGCTTTGTTCCATAGTAACAGTGGTGGAAGTACAGAACTTTCAATAAATGTTTGGGGAGGAGATTTTCCTTATTTTAAAACTGTAGAAAGTTCAGGAGAAGAAAATTACAGTTCATATAGTTCAGAAGTTCAAGTGTCTAAAGATGTATTAATACAGAAAATGTTAGAAAAATATTCTGGTTTTGAAATTAATTTTGAAGATCCTGAATGTATAAAAATTTTAGAATATACAGATAGTGGAAGAGTAAAAAAAATACTTGTTGGAAATACTGAATTGAGTGGAGTTGAAGCTAGAAGTATGTTTGGACTTAAGTCTGCAAAATTTAATTTTGAAATTTCAGATAGTACTATAAATTTTAATGTTGTAGGATATGGACATGGTGTTGGTTTAAGTCAATGTGGAAGTGATACTTTAGCTAAAAATGGTAGAAATTATGAAGAAATAATAAAATATTATTATAAAGATGTGGAAATTAGTGAATAATCTTCAAAAAATTGCAAATACTTATAATAGTTATTTACTCGAAAGAGATGGAGGTTATTATGGGAAGAAGAGATTTTTTAGAAGAAGAAAAATTAAAAAAATTAATTTATACTTTTAGCATAGCTTTAGTAGTTTCTATAGTTATATTTTTAACTATTTTTGTTATGTATAATAAAAAATTAAAAGAGGAGTCAAGTGAAAATCTATTAAACTTAGGGGTGGCAAATGATATAGTATCTAATAATGAAATTACAGAAACAAGTTTTACAGATGACAAAAGTGTTGCAAACTCTACAAACAATGTAACTAATAACACAAGTAATACTAGTAAGAATGCAATAAATACAAATACTTTTAGTAAAAACAGTACAAAAAATAGTACTACACCAGTACCATCTGTTGTGGAAAATGTAACTAATACTACTGATACAAATGTTGTAGATACAAATACTATAGAAAATACTACTGTAGAAGAAAAGAAAGAATTAGAATTTGTAGCACCAGCTTCAGGAGAAATTATGAAAGATTTTGCAATGGATACTTTAATATATTCTAATACTTTAGAAGAATGGACAACTCATAGTGGAATAGATATTAAAGCAGATAAAACAAGTATTGTTGTATCTGCGGAAGCTGGAACTGTTGAAAGTATAAAAAATGATCCAAGATATGGATTAACTGTTACAGTAGCTCATCAAGATGGATTTAAAACTGTTTACTCTAATCTTTTAACAACAGAGTTTGTATCAGAAAATGAAGAAATCGAAAAAGGACAAACTATAGGTACTGTTGGTGAAACTGCAAGTTTTGAAGTTGCTGATGAGGCACATTTACATTTTGAAATGTATAAAGATGGGACTGCTGTGAATCCTACAATTTATTTAAAATAATAAAAAAAAGAAGTAATTAATATAATTACTTCTTTTTTAGAATTATAAATTTGATAAAAATATAATATATATTAATTTTTTACAATTTTCTGTCGCAACCTATAAATAAATATTTTATGTAGGTTGCTCTATTTCGCACTCATTTCGTTCGTTTAATCGCTTACGCAGTGCTTCAAAATTAATATATATTATATTTTTAACTATTTTTGTTAAATATAAAAAATAATTATTTTTATATTTTTATTTCCTTATTTTTATATTGAAAAAAAATTGTGTTGTGATATAATTACTATTATGAAAAATTTAAAATATTAAATAAAATTATATAAACAGAAAAGAGGATGAAAATTATGGATAAAAGAAAACTATTTACAAAAATATTAGCAGGAATACTTTTAGCATTAATGGTATTTTCTGTATTCGGAACATTATTATTTTATATATTTGCTAGATAAAATAATAATGTTAAGGAGAAAATAAAGTATGATAGGTCAAAATTTTGAAAATTTTTTTGAAACACAATTTTTAGAATATATTAATAATATAACCAATCAACCAATTAATGTAGTTACAACAATAATTGATTTATTAATAGTTATATTTTTAATTTATAAAGCTTTTAAAATGCTTAAAGAAACTAGAGCATGGCAATTATTAAAAGGAATTTTAATATTAATTGTAATTACTGTTGTGAGTGGCTTTTTAAAATTAAATATATTAAATTACATATTAACATCACTTATGTCATATGGTGTTATAATGCTTATTATAGTATTTCAACCAGAACTTAGAAGAGGATTAGAACAATTAGGAACTACAAACAGATTTAGCAGAATGCTTGGAATGGATGAGGATTTAAATGTTAAGAAAAAAGAAAATATTTATAAAATAGCAATAGCAGCAGTAGAACTTGCAAAACAGAAAAAAGGAGCTTTAATTGTTATTGAAAGAGATATAAAAATTCAAGATATAATTTCAACAGGAATTATAATGAATTCAGAAATATCACCACAATTATTAGTAAATATTTTTGAACCTAATACACCACTTCATGATGGAGCAGTAATTATAAGTGATAATAAAATAGCAGCAGCCTCTTGTATGTTACCTTTAGCAGATGATAAAGATATTGCAAGAGAACTTGGAACTAGACATAGAGCAGCAATAGGGATTTCCAAAGAATCAGATGCAGTAATAGTTGTTGTATCAGAAGAAACAGGAAAAATGTCAATAGCTAAAGATGGAACATTAATTGCTGATGTTAGAGAAGATGTGCTTAAGAAAATCTTGATAAAAAATTTAATAAATGAACCTATACATACAGCTAAATTAAAAAAGAATAAAAAATAATTAAAAGTTATCAAAATAAGTAAAATTTAGAGGATTATAATGTTAAAAAAAGTAATTAAATTTAGTATAAAAATTTTAGTATTATTAGTATTGATATGGGAAACAATTTTTATAATTAATTTTTTTAGATGTGTAAACTATAAACCTCCAATATTCTATTTATCTACCCTATCACATGAATATTCTTGCATATATAAATGTTTGGGATATAGTATTGTTACAGATATAGAGTCAAGTATAAAGGATTGGGATAAAAATAATATTATTAAATCAGAATTTTTTTGGAAAAAAACTAAATTATTTGAAACAGATTTATTAAAATAGTTATAATTGTATAAATTTTATTTAAAATTAATAGTGAGTAAAATATACTTAAAATGAGTTTAGTAAAAAAGCAGGTATTCAAATATGAATATCTGCTTTTAATATGAACTAAAGTTATTTATTAAATTTTCAACCTAAAATTAGAAGTAAAAAAATGAAACCATTTTTATAATCAAAGACTCATTTATAAAAAAGAGAGTTGCGATAGCAACTCTCAAAAGAAAAAAATTTAATTTTTCTTATTTTTTATATAAATTTTTCAATAGCTTCTGCAAAAGCTCCTTCTGTAGCAGATGCATTAGTTACATATTTAGCAACATTTTTTAAATCGTCATAAGCATCTTTTACAGCAACTCCAATACCAGCTTCTTTAACCATTTCTAAATCATTTACATTATCACCAATTGCAAGCATATCTTTTTTTGCAATTTCTAAGTGAGTTGCTAAAAAATTTAATGCTTCATTTTTATTAATATGAAGAGGGGAGATATTTAAGTATTCATAATCTTTGTTTATAGTTGTATCACGATATTTTCCTCTTTTACTAATATAGGTATATACAATGTTTTTGTTTATAGATAAAAGTTTTTCAAAGCTTGGAAGTATAGCAGATTCTGTTGATACAACTGCCGAAAATACTTCTATAGGATTTTTTTCTATATAGCCTATAATGTCATCTACAATTTTAAATTTTAATCCTTCTGTAGAATTTTTATTTCTAAGTAAGAAATTTCTTAAATCCATATATTTTAATTCTTCTGTTATAATTTCATTATCTGTATAAAGATGAATATGAAAATTGTAACGTTTTGCAAGAGTGCTACAGAACAATAAATCTTCTTTAGATAAAGTATTTCTAAGTAGTTCTTTACCTGTACGAAAATCTATTATTTGTGTTCCATTTCCAAAAATGCCAAAGTTTGCATTAAATTGCTCACAAACTTTTTTTGAAACAGAATAAGATTTTCCTGTACAAATTGCAAAATCAATATTCTTTTCATGAAGTTTATCTATGGCTTTAAAGTTTTTTTCTGAAATATTATTATTTCTATCAATAATTGTGCCATCTAAATCGCTAGCAACTAATTTTATACTCATATACTAAAATTTCCTAGTTCTCATCTTCTTCTACAATGTCAGGTTGATCAACTAAATGTACAGTATTGTCATTGTAGAAGGATATATTTCTTGCCTTTAGTGATTTTATATTAAATTTTTCATAAGTATAATCTGAATTTATTTTAAAAGTAATTGTAATTTCATATTTAGTATTTTCTTTGTTTAAAGTTCTAGTTACATTAGCTTTTGCTGTATATAATCCATCTGAATTATCAGTTATTTCTAAATCAGAACATTCATATTTTTCTTTAGTAATTATATTATAATCTTTTCCTAAAAGATAAGTTTTTGATGTTGTGGAATATCCTATATAGTTACTATATGCAGATATATAAGGAATATTTGAATAATCATTTCCAGTTAATTCTGTTAAATATTTATGCATATTTTCAAGTGTTGCAGCATAGGTAGTATCTACTTTTAAAGAAGATTTTGAAGAATGAGAATCAAAATATTCTTTTGCGATTAAAAGTAAAATTGTGTTACTTTCTAAAGTTTCTTCATCATATGATATTCTTTTAATACCAATAGAATAGCTTTCAATAAGTTTTTGTAAATCTTTTAAATCTTCATCAGATAAATTTAAATTATCAGGTTTTTTAGTTTGAGTTGATACAATAATACTATTAGTTGAAGTAGTGTTAGATTCAATTTCAACCATAATAGAATTAGTATCTTTTGATTTGTTTTCACTAGTATTGGTAGATGATGTATTACTTTCATTAGTAATACTATTTGATATTTTATTTTCTATTTTGTTTTCTACTGTATTACTCAAAAATAAATCAGCATTTGGTTTTTCAGAAGTACAGTAAGGTTTATTTAATAATGCAAAACTTACTGTAATAACTAAAATTATTAAAATAATTATAACTAAAATAAAAATATTTTTTTGTTTATGTGTATATTTTTTTACTTTTATATTAGAATTTTCAATATAATTAGTAAAATTATCAAGTACTGGTTGACTTATAACTTTATCTTCTTTTAAAGTGTTTTTTATAAATTCATCTTGCTCTTTATGTAGTTCATCAAAATTATTCATTATATAAATCAACCTCCTTATTTTTTATCATTTCATATATTTTTATTCTTATCTTATCTACTTTGTTTGTTATAGTTGAGTTAGGTATTTTAAGAAGTACAGAAATTTCAGAAATTGAAAAATCTGCATAATAGTATAATAAGGCAATTAATCTACAATCTTCTTCAATACTTGTGATGTATTCTTCTACAATAGAAGATTTCCTATATGCTTTATATTCTTCAGAACCTACAATAGTTTCTGTAGATGTTATTTTATCTCCAATATTTAGACTTAATTGTTTAGAATTTATTTTTCTATCTATGTCTTTAGAATAAGTTTGTTTTAAATTTTCACAGTTTTTAATTAATATTTTTTCTGCTAAAAATAAAAAGTCTTTTTCTGTTTTTACATTTATAAGTTCACGAAATGTTTGCGATAATGAAGCTTGTAGAACTGTATAAACATCTTCATCAAGAAGAAAATAAACTCTAGCTGTTTTGTAAAAAATGTGATTATATTTTGAAACAAGCTCATTGTAGGCTTGTTTATTAGAGCTTTTTGCTTCTTCTAATAAATCCATTTTAATCTCACCTCTATAAAAAATATATATTTTTAATTTATCTTTTGAAATTTTTATAATGTATATTACTATTTGATGAAATTCTATCATAATAGAACAAGTAAATCAATATGATGTTTATATACTTTATACGTTAGTTAATTATATGGAATATTATAGAAGAAATAGGTTATTTTTATTGCTCGAATAATTTGTTTATGATATTATAAAAACGTAAATAAAATTAGTATGGCTGTACAACAGCTGTACTAATTCGAAAAGTAAAATATACTTGTAAAATATTAAAAACTTGAAAACTAACGGAGAGTAATAATGAGAAACATAAAATTAATAATAGAATATGATGGGAAAGGTTTTAATGGTTGGCAAAAACAGCCTAATAAATTAAATATTCAAGGTGAGATAGAAAAAGCTATAGGAGAGATAACAGGAGAAGAAATAGAATTAATAGCTTCTGGAAGAACAGATGCCGGTGTTCATAGCTTAGGGCAGACTGCTAATTTTAAAACTAATAGTAGTATAGATATAGAAAAATTCCCTATTGCAATAAATTCTAAATTAAAACAAAGTATAGTAATAAAGTCAGCAGAAGAAGTAGAAGAGAGATTTCATAGTAGATATTCTGTTAAATCAAAAAAATATAGATATACAATAAATAATTCAAAATATGGAAGTGCAATATATAGAGATTTTGAATATCATTTTCCAATTAAATTAAATGTAGAAAATATGAAAAAAGCTGCTAAAGAATTTGAGGGAGAACATGATTTTAAGGCTTTTAAAGCAAGTGGAACATCTAGTAAAAGCAGTGTAAGAACAATATATAAAGCAGAAGTGATTGAAGATAATGATAGAATTTATATAGAACTTACAGGAAGTGGATTTTTATATAATATGGTAAGAATAATATCAGGAACTCTTTTAGATGTAGGAATAGATAAGATAAAGCCAGAAGAAATAGCAAATATAATAGAAAGTAGAGAGCGAACAAAAGCTGGAAAAACTTTACCAGCAAGAGGTTTATGTCTTGTAGAAGTTATGTATTAAAAATATAAAATTAGAAATGGAGAAAATATGAATATTTTAGCACAAGTAATAGGTTTAATAGCATCTATAATAATGATAGGTGCGATACAAGTAAAAAGTAAGAAAAATTTATATTTAATATTAAATATAGTTGCAAAAATATTATATAGCATTAACTTTATAATTTTAGGTGCATATTCGGGAACAATAACTCAAGCTATTGGATTAGTTATTACAATAGTAGCATACATGTACACTAAAAAAGATAAGACAATATCTAAAGGTTTAACAGTAATATTTATTATAGTAACTTTAATTGGAGGAATTATTACATATAATAATATTTATAGTCTAATGGCAATAGGATGCGGAATAACATATGCTTTAATAGTAGCTTCAAAAAACATGAAAAACATAAGAAAACTTAATTTGATACAAGCTTTTTTATGGATAATATATAATTTTGTAGTAAGTGCATATACAGCTTCAATTTCATCAGTATTTGTTTTTGTATCTACTTTAATTGCGATTTTTAGATATGATATATTAAAAAAACAATATTCTGAAAAGGTATAATAGAACATAAATTATGGTAACAAATGAAAATTAGTAGAATATTATATTATAAATAGTCTATAAAAAAATAGGGGGTATTTATAGTATGAATGTTTTACTAATTTTTTTTGCAATTCCTATAGCAACAATAATTTTATCAGCTATATTAGAAACTTTTATACATTGTCCATATAAAGTTGCAGGCATATTTTTTTCAATATTTATAGTAGTAGCTTTTGCATTAGGTGGAACAGCAGAACTTGTAGTTGCAGCTATAGTATATACAATTATTTCTTTTATAGTAGCTTATATAGTTATGATACTTCAAAATAGGAATAATGATGACTGTGGTTGTGAAAATAATAATTGCAATTGTAGAAATAATAACTGTGAAAATAATTGCAGAAGAAATACTTGTTGTAGTGAAAATAATGATAACACTTTTAGTTTAAATAATAATTTTTCAGGATTTAATCCAAATACATTTAGCTTTAATAATGAAAATTTTATACCAAATTCATTATCAGAAAATGATAATTCTATAGCAAATACAAACAATACAAATAATATGTATAGAAGATATAGATAATAAAAAATAAAATAGGAATATATAGATAAAAATTATGTCGAGATTTATAAAAAACATAAATCTTGACTTTTTATATTTTTAAAATATTACTTATTGAAATACAAAAATGAGCATGATATAATCTGATTGAACTAAAGATAGGGGTGATAAAAATAAAAGTAGCAGTTATTTCAGATATTCATGGAAATAGTGTAGCATTAAAGGCTGTAATAAAAGATGCAGAAAAGAATAATGTAGAAGACTATGTTTTTTTAGGAGATTTAGTAAATGATTTGCCTTTTGGAAATGAAACATTAGAAATAGTAAGAAATATAAGTAATAAAGTCTTAAAAGGAAATAAAGAACAATATTTTATAGAATATGATAAAGAACAGTATGACTGGAAAAACATACAATTTAGAACCGTTAAATTTATGTATCATGAACTTTCAAAAGATAATTTAGAATATATAAAAAAATTACCACATTATATGTATGTAGAATATGATGGAGTAAGAATTTTATTTGCACATGGATCACCTAAATCAGTAGAGGAGCAAATACATAAGGATAATGAAGAATTAATAAATAAATATACTAAAAATTTAGATGCAGATGCATTAATTTTTGGACATACTCATGAGCAAATGTGGTATGAATATGTAAATAATAAATTAGTAGTAAATTGCGGATGTTGTGGAGTATCGCCCTTTTATACTGGAGAAGCTGAATATGTTATACTAAATATCGAAAATGGAAAAATAGAAAAAGTGGAATTAAAACTTATAAAATATGATATAGAATTATTAAAAAAGAAGATAATAGAAAGTGGAATATTAGAAGAAGATAGAGTTTTAATGAATTTAACATATAGTTCTGTAAGAGGAAATGGGAAAATAAGATATGAATTTTTTAAAGAGGCTAAGAATTTAATGTTAGAGAGAAATGGTAAATGGTATAAAGATGATGCTAAAGGAATTTTTACGTATTTTAAGTTATATGATGATGATATTTGGCTAGGATTAGCTGAAAAATATAAAGAATATTTTATTTTCTAAGCTGTAGGAACAAAGTGACGTATAGATTAGTTATCCTGTGTGATTTCTAAGCTGTAGGAACGAAGTGACACAGTTATATATATAAACAGAAAGGTATTAATATATGAGACTAGATAAATTTTTAAAAGTAAGTAGAGTTATAAAAAGAAGAACAGTTGCAAATGATGCAGCTGACAGTGGAAGAATAGCAGTAAATGGAAAAATAGTAAAACCGAGTTATGAAGTTAAAGTTGGAGATATAGTAGAAATAAAATTTGGAGATAAAGTTTCAAGATTTGAAATTTTAAAAATACCAACTGTACAAGGAAAAGGATTAGAAGAAATTATAAAAATAATATAAGGGAGAATACTTATGCCAGATTTTGTTCATCTACATGTGCATAGTGAATATAGTTTGTTAGATGGTATGTGTAGAATTAAAGATTTACCAAAGAGAGCAAAAGAGCTAGGAATGAAGGCTATAGCACTTACTGACCATGGTGTAATGTATGGAGCGGTTAATTTTTATAAAGAGTGCGTAAAAGAGGGAATAAAGCCTATAATAGGATGCGAAGTATATGTTGCACCTAGAAGTAGATTAAATAAAGATGCAGGTATTGATGACGAATATGCGCATCTTATTTTGCTTGCAAAAAATAAAGAAGGATATCAGAATTTAATAAAATTAGTATCAATAAGTTTTACTGAAGGATATTATTATAAACCACGTATTGATTTAGAAATCTTAGAAAAGTATCATGAAGGTTTAATTTGTTTAAGTGCTTGTTTAGCAGGAAGTATAAATAAAGCAATTTTAAAAGATAATTTAGAAGAAGCTAAGAAAATAGCACTTTGGCATAAAAATCTTTTTGGAGAAGACTATTATTTAGAAATTCAAAATAATGGACTTCCAGAACAAGTAATGGTAAATCAAAAATTGATTAGTTTATCAAAAGAATTAAATATTCCATTAGTTGGAACAAATGATGCACATTATTTAAAAAAAGAAGATAGTTACAATCATGAAATTTTGTTATGCATACAGACTGCTAAAAAAATTCATGATGAAGATAGAATGAAATTTGAAACAGATGAATTTTATATAAAATCTCCAGAAGAAATGGCGGACTATTTTTCGGCTGTTCCAGAGGCAATAGAGAATACTGTAAAAATAGCTGATAAATGTAATTTTGAATTTGAATTTGGTGTTACTAAATTACCTAATTATGATGTTCCAAAGGAATTTAAAACGCATGAAGAATATTTTAGAAAACTTACATGGGATGGAATTGAAGAAAGATATGGAAAAGATTATGATGAAACTATAAAAAATAGAGCAGAATATGAACTTGGTATAATTTCAAAAATGGGATATGTTGATTATTATCTTATTGTTTGGGATTATATTCATTATGCCAAATCAGTAGGAATTCCAGTAGGACCAGGACGTGGATCTGGAGCTGGTTCAATAGTTGCATATGCAATAGGAATAACAGATATAGATCCATTAAAATATAATTTACTTTTTGAAAGATTTTTAAATCCAGATAGAATTAGTATGCCTGATTTTGACGTAGATTTTTCAGATGAGAGAAGACAGGAAGTAATAGATTATGTTGCAGAAAAATATGGTAGAGACCACGTATCTCAAATTATAACTTTTGGTACAATGTCTGCAAAGAGTGTTATAAGAGATGTTGGAAGAGTTTTAGATGTTCCATATAGTGATGTAGATAAGCTTGCAAAAATGATACCATTTGAAATTGGTATTACAATTGATAAAGCTTTAGAGGAAAACAGAGAGTTTAAAGATTTATATGAAAATGATGAAGTTACTAAAAATATTATAGATATAGCAAGAGGTTTAGAAGGAATGCCAAGAAATGCATCTACTCATGCTTGCCGGAGTTGTTATAACTAAAGATCCTGTTGATACATATGTACCATTATGTACAAATGATGGTAACGTAGTTGCTCAATATACAATGGTATTACTTGAAGAACTAGGACTTTTAAAAATGGACTTTTTAGGACTTAGAACTTTAAGTGTAATAGCGAATTGCTTAGAAATAGTAAAGAAAAACAGAGGAATTGATATTGTTTTTGATGAAAAAATGGATGATCCAAAAGTTTATAAATTATGGCAAGAAGGAAAAACTTTTGGAATATTTCAGTTTGAAAGTGCTGGGATTACTAACTTTATGAAGGAATTAAAACCAGATTGTTTAGAAGATATAGTAGCAGGAGTTTCACTATACCGTCCAGGTCCTATGGATCAAATACCTAGATATATAAAAGGTAAATTGAATCCAGGTCATAACGAATATACTCATCCAGCATTAGAACCGATATTAAATGTAACTTATGGATGTATGGTTTATCAAGAACAAGTTATGCAAATAGTTAGAGATTTAGCAGGCTACTCGCTTCGGAAGAGCTGATTTAGTTAGACGTGCAATGGGAAAGAAAAAGCTTGATGTTATGGCAAAAGAAAGAGAAATTTTTATTAATGGGCAAGTTGACGAGAATGGAAATATCGAAGTACCAGGATGTGTTAGAAATGGTATTGATGAAAAGTCAGCAGATAAAATTTTTGATGAGATGTCTGAATTTGCAAAGTATGCTTTTAATAAATCGCATGCAGCAGCATATGCAGTGATATCATATAGAACAGCTTACTTAAAAGCATATTATAAAGAAGAATTAATGGCAGCAACATTAAATAGTTTTTTAGGCAATTTAGATAAAATACCAATATATATACAAGATTGTAAAGATATGGGAATTGAAATATTAAATCCCAATATAAATGAAAGTGAAACAAGATTTACAGTTATTGATAATAAAATAAGATTTGGACTTGGAACTATAAAAAATGTTGGAATAGGAGCAGTAGACAGCATTGTTAAAGAAAGAGAAAAAAATGGACCATATGAAAGTTTTACATCATTTTGTGAAAGAATAAAAGATGAAGCAGTTAATAAAAAATGCATAGAAAGTTTAATAAAAGCAGGAGCATTTGATGATTTTGGAAAAACAAGAGCAACACTACTTGCATCATTTGAAACAATAATTGACACAATAAATAATGAAAGTAAAAATAAAATAGAAAATCAAGTATCAATGTTTGATTTAATTGATGAAGATGATGCTAATTTAGAAACTCAAAAATACAAATTTACAGAAAAAGAAGAGATGGAAGATAAGGAATTACTTAGTTTAGAAAAAGAAATGCTAGGCGTATATATATCTGGACATCCACTTGACAAAATAAGAGGATCTATTGAAAGATTAGCTAATATTTCTACATTAAACATGATAAAAATAAATGAAGAAATGGAAACAATTGGGAAAACTATAGATTATAAAGATGGGCAAAATGTTAAATTTGTAGGGATTATTTCAAAAGTTACCAAAAAATTTACAAGAAAAAATACTACAATGGCGTTTGTAACTTTAGAAGATTTTTATGGAAATGCAGAAATTATAATATTTGATAGTGTTTATTCAAAAGTAAGCAATTTTATAATTGAAGATAACATAGTTTTTGTAGATGGAAGATTAAGTATAAGAGAAGATGAGCCAGTAAAGATTGTTGTAAGTAATATAAAAGAATTCTCAGAAGAGTTAGAAAATATAGAAAAAGCAAATACCAAAATAAATACAATAAAAACTGTTAATGTAGATATAACTAATTTAACAGAAGAACAAAAAGATAGATTAAGAGGTGCAATTAAATTTTTTAGTGGTGATAGAATAAATGTAAGAATAGAAATTACTGATAAGGAAGAAGTAAAGCCATGTGGTGGAATATTTTTAAATGACAAAATTTTTGAAGTATTTAAGGATATAGTATCACCTGAAAATATAAAATTATTATAATCTATTTTATATTAAAAAAATAAAAAAGTATGTCTGAAAATACAGATATTATGCATAAAATTTGTAAAAAATATAAATAAATATTACAAATAAAAAAATAATATTGAAAAAATATGAAAAAAAAGGTATAATCAAAAAGTAATATACAGGAGAAATTAAAGGAGTACGTAGCAATTATGAAAAGAGAAGATGGTTTTTCTGTAGTATCATTTGTTATAACTATTGCAATAATATTAGTAATAGTAGGAGTTATAATATTTGTAGCTTTAAAGTTTATAAATCAATATGCAGAAGAGGATACAGAGTTTAACAAAACAGAAATTGTAGATACTTTGAATAATATCGTAAAAGGTAAATATGTATTAGACAATAAATATGCACAAGAAAATCAAAAAAATATTGATGAAATATATACTCGGAGATGCAGTAATGCAATACCTTTTAGATAGTAACTATATCGAACAATTAAAAGACATAAAAAATAATCCAGTACAAGACCAATATTTTATAAATCCAGATGCTTTAAACAGTGATATTGCAACAAGTACATTAAAAGAAAATGGATCTGAAGGAAATGGAACAAAAATATTCAAATTAAAGAAAGTAGAGGATAAATATTTAATATATTTTGTTGATAAATATGGAGATGAAGAACAACTTGGTGAACTAATTATGAGACCAGAAGTATAAAATTAAAATAAAAAATCTAAATTGCTAAATAAAAAGAAATTTAGATTTTTTTATTTTTTTTAAGACGTTAGACGTTATGAAAATTATCATAAAAGACTGTTTTATTTTTAGAAAAAAAGCACTCATATAAATTGAGTGCTTTTTATATTCAAATTTTATAAATATTTTAGTTACTAGAATTTAATCCATATATATCTTGTTCAATTAATATTTTAACTCTGTCTTGAGTTTTTTTGTTATCAGATTTTTTTGCATTTTCAATAAACTCAGGATGGCTGATTAAAAATTGTTTCATTGAATTCATAGGATCTTTTTTGAAGTTTCTAACTACTTCTAATTGTTCTTTACTAATAAATCCTAATTCAAATGCTTGAGTTAATAATTCATCATTTATTTTTAGTAAAGAGTAAACTTCTACATTGCAATCTTCTAATACTGCTGTTCCACCATCCATTCTATCTATTGCGAATAATGCATATTTTATTGAAGAACCTAAAGCATCAACAGCTGGAATCCAGTTTCTTGTAAAACTTACAGATTGATTTAAAAGATCAGCAATATGTAAAAGATTTTTATTTTCCAATTTTGAAATATAATCAGATTCTGAAAAATCACTGTTGCTAACTATAGTTGTTAAGTCTTTATATATAGTTATATGAGGTTTATTTAAAAGATATGCGATTAAGTTTGAAAAATACCAATCTCTTCTTTCTCCACCAGAAATATAATCAACAGAATTTAAATCTATATTTTCTTTAATATAATTTACCATAGAATCAATAACAAATTTGTAGATTTCATTAGAATTATAATGTGCTAAAACTTCTTTAAAAACGTGATTTGGAACGTCTTTTTTATCTGAATTTGCAAGTTCATTGTCTATGAAATCTAAAAGTGATTTTGAATTTTCGCTACTACCATAAAGATAATCAGCATTTATAAAATATGGTCCAATTTTTCCAGATGTATACCAGAATGGACTGTTTTCTGGTGCTACGTTAAATGCATTTGTTTCAAATAATAATGACATTAATTTACTCATTTTAAACCTCCAAAATTTATATTAATAAGTTGTTTTTAGTAAAATAAAAAGTTAAAAAACTTTTCATTTTATACAATTATAATATAAATATTATATAAAATTAATTTAATATATAATATAGTAAAAAAAATAAAAAGTCAATGAAAAAAAGATATAGTGGGCTCCAATTACTCCCACTATATCCTTTTACTTTTATCTGCTGATATACTCTGTTTTGAATTATATATTCCTTTTAACACATAGGAGGAAGTTGCACACAGCAGATTTTGGTTTCAAAATCTTTTGTGTAAACTTCGCCACCAAGGAGGGTGTAGTCTGCGGGGATTTTTACGTCCTTTAGACTGTTTGCCAGTACATGCAGCACATAAGTGTTTTTAGTTGAGTCGAAATGTGACTCTGATCCAAGATTGATAGCTTCAAGTTTTTTTATACCTTTGATTGATTCAAACATGGTAAAAAACTCCTTTCATTATGTATAATATTTTATATTGGATTTCAAATAATGGTCAAAGACCGTTAGTTCATTTATATTATAGCATACTTTACATAAAATTACAAATGAGATTAATTATCTATAAAAAGTAATAATATAATTATGATTTTTATTTATAGAATACTATTGATTAATTGTGGTAATTTGTATTGAAAAATGAAAACAAAAATGATAAAATGTTGAAAATTATGTAGGAGGTAGAAAATGAACACACTATTAAAAAACGGAACTGTAATTGATTACGCAAGTAATACACAAAAAAAATTAGACATATTAATTGAAAATGATAAAATTTCTAAAATTGCTGAAAATATTGAAGTATCAGCAGATAAAGTTGTTGATTGTACAGGGCTTTATATTATGCCAGGTATGGTTGACATGCATTGTCATCTAAGAGAACCAGGAGGAGAACATAAAGAAACTATAGAAACAGGTTCAAAAAGCGCTGTTGCTGGTGGATTTACTACTATTTGTCCTATGCCAAATACAAATCCAACACCAGATAGCGCTATTGTTTTGGAAAAAATAATTCAAGAAGCAAAAAGAGTAAATTTATGTAATGTACTTCCATTTTCAAGTGTAACAAAAGGAGAAAAAGGACAAGAATTAGTAGATTTTAAAGCACAATTAGATGCAGGAGCTATTGCTTTTTCAGATGATGGTATGCCAATTGAAAATGCAAGTATGATAAGAGAAGCAATGCTAGAAGTAAATAAACTTGGAAGTTTTATTTCAGAACATTGTGAAGAAAAATCAGTATCAGCAGGAGCAATCAATGCAGGACCTATAGCAGATAAACTAGGAGTTCAAGGTGTTCTACCAGAAGCGGAAGAAATAATGGCATCAAGAGATATAGTAATTGCAGAAACAAATAATTTACATACTCATATATGTCATATAAGTACAAAAACATCAGTAGATATGATAAGAAGTGCAAAGCAAAGAGGAGTAGAAGTAACATGTGAAACTTGTCCACATTATTATAGTTTTACAGTAGAAGAAGTATTAGAATCAGGTGTAAATGCAAAAATGAATCCTCCTTTAAGAGAAGAAAAAGATAGACAAGCAATAATAGCAGGAATAAAAGATGGAACAATAGACGCAATAATAACAGATCATGCACCACATGCAGAAGAAGAAAAAGCAAGAGGTTTAGCTTCTGCTCCAAATGGGATAATAGGATTTGAAACAGCACTAGGAGCAACAATCACAAATTTAGTCGATCCAGGATTAATATCTTATTTAGATATGGTAAGAGTGATGTCATATAATCCATCAAAATTATTAGGAATTGATAGAGGAGAAATAAAAGAAGGAAAAGTGGCAGACTTAACAATATTTGATCCAAATAGAGAGTATGTATACTTGAAAGAAAATATAGTATCAAAATCAAAAAATACACCATGGATAAATAAAAAATTAAAAGGACAAGTAAGATATACAATAGTATCAGGAAGAGTAGTATATGAAAGATAATGACTTTTTTAGGGACGTTTGTTAAAGGACATTTTTGTGTCCATTTGAGGACAGATGTTACATAAATAATCATTTATGTAATATGTTAATTTACTATATAATTGATTGAAAATTTATTATATAAGGAGATAAGAAATGAAAAATGCAATTGATATATTAATAGATAAAATAAAAGAAACTAATAACCCTACAGTTATTGGAGTGGACACAAGATATGATATGGTACCTGCTTGTGTTAGAAATAAATACAGTACAGATATTAATGGAATGTGTAGTAGTATGCTTGAATATAGTAAAGCTTTAATAGATGCTACTTATGATATTGTACCAGCTGTAAAATTGCAAAGTGCATACTTTGAAATGTATGGAATAGAAGGAATAAAACTTTATAAAGAAATGATTGATTATTGTAAATCAAAAGGTATGGTTGTAATGGCAGATGTAAAAAGAGGGGATATAGGCTCTACTTCTGCTGGATATTCAAAAGCATATTTGGGAAAAAATATGATAGATGAAAAAGAAGAACCAGTATTTGATGTTGATTTTGCAACTGTAAATCCATATATGGGATCAGATTGTGTAAATCCATTTGTAGAAGATTGCAAAAAATATGATAAAGGAATTTTTGTACTTGTAAAAACTTCAAATAAATCTTCTGGGGAGATTCAAGATGTAAAAGCAGAAGATGGAGAAGAAATTTATAAAAAGGTTGCAAAACTTGTAAATACATGGGGAGAAGAACTTGTGGGAGAATATGGATATAGTTCAGTATCTGCTGTTGTTGGTGCTACTTATCCAAAACAATTAAAAGAATTAAGAGAAATAATGCCAAATGCATATTTCTTAATTCCTGGTTATGGAGCACAAGGTGGAAAAGCAGAAGATATTGCTTTAGGATTTGATAAAAATGGATTAGGTGGAATAGTAAATGCAACAAGAAGTTTAATGTGTGCTTATAAATCTGATTTATGGAAAGATAAATTTAAAGAAGAAGAATATGCAAAAGCAACAAGAGCAGAGGCAATTCGTATGAGAGATGAATTAAATCAAGCAATAAAATAATTAAATTAAGAGTCAAATAATATGTTTCTAATTTAAAATGGAGACAGTAAAATAATTAAAATATGTATGATACAAAATATTCTATAATAATCAAAAGGAGAAGAAAAATAATGAAGATTCATGCATTTAGATTAACAAAGGGAATGGATTTAAAGAAGAGTATAGAACAGTATGTTGTAGATAAAAAGATAAAATCAGGAGTAATTTTGTCAGCAGTAGGTTGTTTATATCAAGTTTGTTTAAGAACTGCTGATGGCAAAACAGTAAAAACTATTAATGAGGATCATGAAATAGTATCAGCAACAGGTACTTTATCTATGGATGGATGCCATATACATATAAGTTTATCTGATATTAATCTACAAACAATAGGTGGACATTTAAAAGATAATTGCTTAGTAAATGTAACTGCAGAAATAGTTTTAGCTGAATTTGATGAATATGAATTTTCAAGAGAATTTGACGAATCTACAGGATACAAAGAACTTGTAATAAAGGAGAATAATAAATAATGTTAGAAATTAAGACAATAAAAAAAGGAGCAGAACTTATTTCTATAAAATTAGATGGATTTGAGAAAATGCATGATGGAAAGAGCTTTTGGAATAGAAATAGTCCAGTATTATTTCCAATAGTTGGAAAACTAAAAGAAGGGAAAACTATTATTGAAAATAATACTTATGAAATGGGACAACATGGATTTGCTAGAGATATGGATTTTGAAGAAATTGGAGAAAATTCATATGTTCTTAAATCTAATGAAGAAACTCTAAAGAGATTTCCTTTTGATTTTGAACTTTATATTAATTATGAAGTAAGCGAAAATAAAGTAACAACTAAATATAAAGTAGTTAATAAAAGTGATAGATTAATGATATTTGGTTTAGGTGGACATCCAGCTTTTTCATGTGAATATACAAGTGGAAAATATAGAATAGAATTTGAAAAAATTGAAGATGAAATTGAAATATATCAGTTAGAAGGTGGATTATTAAAAGATAAACCAGAAAAGACAAATAAATTTGTTAAAGAAAATAGAATATTTTTAGATAATAAAACTTTTGAAAAAGATGCTATAATTATGAAAAATATAAAATCAGAGAAGGTGTTTTTAAAAACAGAAACTAATAAAAAAGTTTTAACTTTTCATTTTAAAGGTTTTCCATATTTAGCAATTTGGTCAAAAGCAGATGCACCATTTATATGTATAGAACCATGGTTTAACACAGCTGATAAAGTTTCTTCGAATGGAATATTTGAAGAAAAAGAAGATTTAATTGAACTTAAACCAAATCAAAAGTTTGAGGCACAATATAGTGTAGAATTTTTTTAAAATATAGAGGTAAAAAATGATATTAGTTGATAAAAATATGAGAGAATTAATTGATAATAATATGTTAATTGTTTCAAATTATAAACCAGAAAATTTAGGATGCGTTTCATATGATTTAACAATTAGTGATATTATTGTTAATGATGAAGAATTAAAAGAATATATATTAAAACCACAAGAATTTGTGATGATTAAAACAAATGAAGAAATAAAAGTACCAGAAAATTTAATTGGTAAAATCGGAGAAAAAAATTCTTTATTAAGATTAGGATTATTTGTTTCTGGACCAGTATATCAACCAGGGCATAAAACATATGTGTTTTTAAGAGTATGTAATTTAAGTAATAAAGAAATAAAATTAGAAACAGATTTTAAAATAGCTCAAATATTTTTTGAAACATTGACAGAAGTTCCTGAAGAACCTTACAATAGAAAGAAAACAGCATCATTTAATGATGAAAAAAAGTATTTAGGTTATGGAAAATATGAACAAGATTATAAAAATTTATTAAAATAATATTAATATAAAACTTTCTTGTAGTTGTAGCTTAGCTATATAACATGTAAAGTAAATAAAGGGAGGAAGCATGGGAGTAAAAGTGAAGTGTGAATTATTAAAAAAGGAAAAACTTATAGAAGGAATTTATAAATTTTCTGTAAAAGCACCAGAGATTGCAAAGGAAGCAAAGGCAGGGCAATTTTTAGAAATAAAAGTTTCTGAAACAGGAGAACCTTATTTAAGAAGACCAATAAGTATTTTTAATATTGATAGCGATATTGTAGAGTTTATTTTTCAAGTAAAGGGAAGAGGAACACAGCTTCTTGCACAAGTAGAAGTAGGAAAATTAATTGATATAATGGGACCTCTTGGAAAAGGAACATTTAAAGTTCAAGAATATAATAATGTAGCTATAATTGGTGGTGGAATTGGTACATATCCACTATATGAACTTGCAAAAGAATTAAAGGGAAAAGCAAATTTAAACGTTTATTTAGGATTTAGAGATAAATCATTAGTTACATGTGAAAAAGAATTTGAAGAAATAGGATTAAATAAATTAGTTGTTACAACAGATGATGGAAGTTACAAAGAAAAAGGTTTTGCAATTGATTTTATGAAAAAAGATATAGAAGAACATAATGTAGATATGATATTTGCTTGTGGTCCACTTCCAATGCTTAAAGCAGTAAGAAATTATGCAATAGAAAATAATATTCCTTGCCAAATTTCTTTAGAAGAAAGAATGGGATGTGGAATAGGAGCTTGTTTAGGATGTGCAGTTAAAATAAAAACAGCTGAAGATACAAGATATGGACATGTTTGTAAAGATGGTCCAGTGTTTAATGCATCAGATGTAGAAATTTAAAATAAAGAAAATATATAAGGGGGAAAATATGAATACAGAAGTAGATTTATGTGGAATTAAAATGAAAAATCCAGTAACTGTTGCATCAGGTACATTTGGATATGGTAGAGAATTCGCAGACTATATAGACTTAAATAAATTAGGTGGAATAGTAACAAAAGGAACTGCTATAAAACCATGGACAGGTAATCCAGCACCTAGAATTTGTGAAGTTCCAGGTGGAATGTTAAATAGTATCGGATTACAAAATCCTGGTATTGAGTATTTTATACAAAATGATTTACCATGGCTTAGAAAGTTTGATACAAAAATAATAGTAAATGCTATAGGTCATACTGTTGAGGAATATGTAGAAGTTTGTAAAGTTTTAAATACACTAGATATAGATGGAGTAGAAATAAATCTTTCTTGTCCAAATGTTAAAGAAGGATGTTTAGCATTTGGAACATCCTATGAGGGTGTAAAAGCTGTAACTTCAGAAGTAAGAAAAGTTTTAACAGACAAGCCATTAATAGTAAAATTAACACCAAATGTAACAGATATAACAGCTCCAGCAAAAGGTGCAGAAGATGGTGGTGCAGATGGAGTTTCTGGAATAAACACATTATTAGGAATGAAAATAGATATAGATAAAAGAAGACCAGTTTTAGCAAATAATACTGGTGGATATTCTGGACCTGGAATAAGATCAGTAGGTGTTAGAATGGTATATCAAATGTCAAAAGCAATAAATATTCCAATTTTAGGAATGGGTGGAATTATAAATGGTGATGATGCTATAGAATATATGCTTGCAGGAGCAACAGCAGTATCAATAGGATCAGGTAATTTTGTGGATCCTGAAACAAGTATAAAAACTATAGAAGGAATAGAAAACTATATGAGAAAACATAATATTGAGGATATAAAATCTATTATTG
The DNA here is from genome assembly GCA_947064765.1 of uncultured Clostridium sp. Lineage (GTDB taxonomy): Bacteria > Bacillota > Clostridia > TANB77 > CAG-508 > Scatovivens. The sequence goes on along the minus strand of CAMSWH010000001.1, from coordinate 42,661 downwards.
GAACAGTAGAGATGAATTAGTTAAGAGGATTATGTAAAAAATGGAAAATGAACTAATAAAACAGGCTAATATGCCAGAAGTATTATTTATGGGAATACTAATAGCAATAGGATTATTTTTTATTGTAGAATTTAATACATTTATACGATTAAGAAATAAAATAAGACAATCAAAATCTAGTATTGAAGTGTATTTAAATCAGAGATTTGATTTAATTCCTAATTTAGTAGAATGTGTGAAAGCATATACAAATTATGAAGAAAAAGTGCTTACTAATATAGTACAAATGAGAGTAAATTATAATAATCAAGAAAGAAAAGAATTAACAGAAGGTGCTAAAATTAATTCAGAATTTAATAAGATATTATCAGTTGCAGAAAATAGCCCAGATTTAAAGGCAAATGAACAATTTTTAAATCTTCAAAAAAGTTTAGAAAAGATGGAAAGTCAGCTTCAAGCGGCAAGAAGAATATATAATGGAGATATTACGTTATACAATACAACAATAAGTACTTTTCCAAATAACATTTTTGCTAAGATATTTGGCTTTAAAGAAGAAGCTTTATTTGAAATAGAAGAGTATAAAAAAGGTAAAATAAATATTGATTTATAAAGAAATAAGAGATTATATTAAAATACTGTTTATGTATCGTAGTATAATCTCTTTTTAGAATTGATATCTTATATAGTAATATGATAAAATTAATAAATAATTTATATAATGAAAAAAATTGATGAAAGAAAAGTGAGAAAAATGAAAAAAAGTTTTGAAGAAATATATGAAAATGTATGTAAAACAAGCAAGGAACATTTAGATGAAGTAAAAAGAAAAAATAATAAATTTATTTTATATGTTTTTATAGCTGAGCTAATTATTAATTTGATACTTTATATAGTTTTAGCAGAGGCAAGATATATGATAACACTAACGATCTCTGTTTCAATAGCTATTTTAATTATATTAATAGTAAATGCAAGAAAAAATTATAGAACTATATATAAAAAATGTGTTATTGAAAGTTTGGTAAAAGAGTATAATGAAGATTTGAATTTTGATCAAGCAATTGGTGTATCAAGAGTAGATTATAAAATATCAAATTTTGATAATAGCTTTGATGAATTCTATTCAGAAGATAGAATATACGGAAAAATAAGAAGTGGTGGTAATATTCAAGCTTCTGAAATTGCAAGCTATAATGTAGAAATTTATAAAGATGCAGATGGAAATAGAAAAGAAAATAGAACAGAAACTTTTAGAGGAATGTATGGTTTTGTTAAATTAGATAAGAATAGTAAAATAGATATACATATAGCAAGTAATAACAATATTAAAAGATTTAGTAAAAATAGAATAGAAGTTGATTCGGCAGAATTTGAAAAGTACTATGATCTTTATACACAAGATAAAGTAACAGCTATGCAAATTTTTACAGCAGATTTAATTGAAAAGTATATAGATATAATAAATATAAGTGGCTATTTTTTTGAAGTTAAAATTGTTGATGATTGTTTATATTTCAGATACAGATGTGGTCAATTATTTGAACCACCTACATTTAGAAATGGGTTAGATGAAAAACTTATAAGAAAATATTATAAATTAATTTTCTATCCAATGGAAGTTTTAGAAAATACAGTTAAGCATATATATAGTGTATTAGAAATTAATTAAAGTTATGAAAGTTAAAGTTTAATAATAAACAGTAATCTAGGTTAATTATACATAGATTACTGTTTTATTTATAAATTTACATAAAATGTTTACAATTATTTAGAAAAATGGTATAATATAAATTGTAATTATATGTATTTGACAGAGATTAACTTATATTAATATCAAATTCGATTATAATGTTAAGTTAATTTTATCAATATGTCAATTCAAATAGTAGTACAGCACATTGAAAATTTTATAAAAAGAAAGAGAGGAAGCATTTATGGAAATGGAGAACTTCGTAAGAGCAGGATATCCGGCAATCATTCTTACAACGGCTGAGGAAGAAAGAGCACTGTTTGAGTGCAGCAATTTGGCCAAAAAACTCAACAAGAGTTTTGAATATTGGACTTTAACTGGAGGTGTTCAGAAGCAGGTTAAAGATTATTCCAAGATGACAAATAGAGATGTTGAGAATGAGATTACCAACAAACAGCAGGTAGTAACAGATCCGGTAAAGGCGCTTGAAGCAGGACTCAAAGACATGGGAATCAATGGAAAGATTTTTCTTATGCTGGATTTTCATTCATTTGTTAAGACATCAAATGTTTGGAGGCGGGCAAAAGATGTATTTAAAATTGCCAAGGCGATTGGTGTGACTTATGTATTTGCCAGTATAGAGTTTAACATTCCTCCAGAACTTAAGAGGGAAGTTATTGTAACAACACTTCCATTACCAACACGGGAGGAATTAGGTAACAAGTTAACAGAAATGTCAACAAATTTTAAAGTTGCACTCCCGAATAATACAGCGGATCTTGTAGAAGCAGCGTTAGGACTTACTATTAATGAGGCAGAGAACGCGTATGCTACATCAATTGCTAAGTATGGCAGATTTGATGTTAAGCTGATCAACCATGTTAAAGAACAAACGATTTGTAGTGGTGGTTTACTTGAGTATTTGTCTTCTGAAGAGACTCTGGAGAGTGTTGGCGGTATGAAGAATTTTACTTCTTGGGCAACTAAGAGACTGTCGGCATATTCTCATGAAGCACAGGAATACGGTATTCCATATCCAAAGGGCACTTTGCTCATAGGTATTCCAGGATGTGGTAAAAGTTTGAGTGCTAAGGCTCTTGCTAATTTATGGCAGAAACCGTTGCTGAAGCTTGATATTGGAAAACTGTTTGGATCTCTTGTAGGTGATACAGAGTCTAATACACGGCGTGCTTTGCAAACTGCAGAAGCTATGTCACCGGCAATCCTGTGGATTGATGAAATAGAGAAAGGATTGTCAGGAATTCAATCAAGCGGAAAAACAGACTCAGGAGTAACATCTCGTATGTTTGGAACTATCCTTACATGGATGCAGGAGAAGAAGGCGCCGGTATTTGTAATTGCCACGGCTAATAGCATATCTGAACTTCCACCAGAGTTTTTGAGAAAGGGCAGATTTGATGAGATCTTTTTTGTTGATTTGCCGTCAAAAGAGGAAAGAAAAGAGATATTTTCTATCCAGCTCAAAAAATATAAGAGAGATTCAGCAGATTTTGATTTGGATATGTTAGTTAATGAGTCTGAAGATTACACAGGTGCTGAAATTGAGCAGGGAATTGTAGATGCACTCTATAATAGCTGGAATAGTGAGAATAAAAAACTCACAACAGAATGTATTATTGAAGCAATCAAAATGATTAATCCTATGGCAAAGGGCATGATGAAGGAACAAATTGAGTCTCTTAGAAAGTGGAGTAATGTAGTGGGAATCAGTAAGGCTAATACTGCTCAGCAGGTTGATGAGGAGATTGTTACAAGACAGAGATTTATTCAGCAGGATAAAGACACCAGTAAGGAGGAATAAAAGATGAGTCATTTTACAAGAATTGCAACACAAATAAAGGACAGAGAAGCCCTTCAGGCAGCCGTTTCCAAAATGGGATTTTTACTTAATGAACATTCTAAGGCACGTTATTATTATGGTGCTGAAATGGCGGATTTGGTAGTTAAGCTTCCGGGAAAGTATGATATTGCTCTTAACCTGAAGAATGAGGAATATGAAGTAAAAGCGGACATGTATGACGGTGAAGTTTCAAGATATGTAGGCAAAAATGCTGGAATTTTGCTTCAGCAGTATTCTGCTGAAAAGGTAAAAATTGAGGCCTTTCAAAGAGGTCTTTCTGTTACAGAAAATGAAGAAAAAGGTATGATAACGCTTACATTAACTGATGAGGAATCTGGTGGGCAGATTTCTGTTGTATGTTATTCAGGAGGAAAAACTGAAATAAAAACGTCAGGATTTCCGGGACAGGGATGCATGAAATTTAGAGATCTTGAGGAGGCTCTGGGAAGCACAGAAAGCTTTAAAGAAACAATGGAGATGTATTTACCTGAAAGAAATGAAGGCTACGAGTATGTAAATAACTACTATGTAGAGGAGGAGTAATATGTCAAGAAAAATTATACCAGAAGAACAGCCAAAAGCTGATGTCCAGCAGGAAGTACAGCAGAATTTGGTGACTCAATCTGTGAGCAAAATTATAAATACTGCAGGTGGCGAAGTTGTGATTACTTCAGCAGAATTAGAGCAGATATTTTATGAATGGGATGCCACAGGAAAAAATGATTTAGTTGTTAATGATAGCATTGCTGAAAAAATCCAGGCATATTTAGAATATCAGAATATATTAAAGCCCTTGAAAGTTAAACTTGCTGAAGAACAATTTGAGAGATTTCTAATAAATAAAGGAAGTGATGGATATGAATATAAAATTTATGTCAATTCAGTCCATGTTGCTACCAATAAGGTATATAGTTTGAATGGAGTCCGTTCAATTATGTATTTTGATGATTTTAGAGCAATATTGTGCTTTTTAAAGAATCCATTTGCTTTTTATGCTTATAAAGAGGGTAATAAAGTCATAGATGCAAGAGGATGGGTATTAGAACATGGAGGAACGTATGAAGCATCCAATGATGAGAATTATAATTATTATATAAAAATAACTATGCCTGTCTAAAGGAGAGTTCATATGAAAGTTGCCATTGTTTTGTGTAGTGAAATGCATATGGATCTAGATAAGGCAAACAGTTTAATTTCTGGAATGGTTCAAAATGGTTATGAGATAGTTTCTGATTATACAAAGGCTGATGTTACTATTATAATGACATGTGCTTTCGGAAATAAAAGAGAGTATAGCATGAGAGTTATTGCTGATGTAGTTAGAAACTCTAAGCCAGATAGCAAGGTAATTGTTAGTGGTTGTCTTGTAAAAACTAATGCTCAAGAACTTAAGGCTATTCCAAGAATATGTGTTAAAACTTTTGAGGAATTACAGCTAATGATTGGAAAGCCAAAAGTTACAAAAAAGTTTATACCACAAAACCAGATAATTATTAGTACAGGATGCCGAAAAAAGTGTTCATATTGCGTATATCCATTGATAGATGCAAATTATAGAAGTAAACCGATGGAAGAAGTATTAAGAGAAGTTGAGGAGATTTATGAAAATGAAACTGTTATTTATATTACAGGAGCATTGGAAACCTCCGACTATGGAACTGATTTATATGGTACTTACAAGATTTCAGAGTTGATTGAAAATATTAGCACTCAATATCCTAATTCTAAATACGTGATAGGATGGTTTCATCCAGCTGGATTAACAGATGATTTCATAAATACGATTACAAGATGCAAAAATGTTGTAGAAATCATGTTACATATCCAGCATACCAATAATGATATTTTGAAAAGTATGAATAGACCTACTTTTGAGTTTGTAAAAGAGAGAGTATCTAAACTGCTTGAAAAAAGATCAGATTTGATATTATCGACAGAAGTCATTGTTGGTTTTCCAGGGGAGACAGAGAAAGAATTTAAAGAATTAGTTGATTTTTTGGATTCAGGTATGTTTGCAGATATTGGTGTTGCAAGTTACGAACCAGTTATTAACACAAAGGCTGCTTTGCTTCCAAATCTTCCTTCTCAAGAGGTAAGAAAATCTAGGTTGGAGTATATCAAGAAAAGATATAATTTCTGCACTACTTATAATGCTCCAACAGAGGATTTCAAGCCAATTTTGAAAAGTTATATAGAAGCAATGTCTTGCTTAGAAAAGCTACCGTATATCTTTTTGCTTCCTGAAGCAAGGAGAAAATATGAATATATTGCGGGAGTTGATACTGACTTAAAGATGAATTTTACAGATTTGCTAGAAGAAATGCTTGAAGAAATTGTTCAAGCACGAGACAATTTTTTGATCGAAAAGATAAAAGTGAAAATGAATAGCATTTATACAAAAGAATTTTTGGAATTTGCATATAATGTTTTTGCTGAGTACTTTGAAACAAAAAATATGTTGAAAGCAAGATTAAAAAAAGTACTATTAGATGAATAAATAATATTGATAAAGAATTTTATGAGAAAATAAGAAGAGAGTGTCAGAATTATCTGGCACTCTTTTCTTATTTAATTGAAATATTACATATTTTCTATTAAATAAAAGTTTTGATGGTACTAATAATTTTTTTTAGTATCAAAAAGAGGTTAAAATATTATAAAATAACTCTTGATTTACTTAGAAAATTATGTTAATATATTAAATATAATTTAAAAACTATGAAAAAGAGGAGTAAAACAAAAGCTCTATAAAGAGAAAAGAAGTCATAGGCTGAGAGCTTCTTAAATAGTAAGGTTTGTTTGAAGGTAGCTTTGGAGTTGATATACTGAAATTAACTTTAAGTATATTCGTGTAAGATACGTTAAAATCTAAGAGATGTTTATTTTAATTAATTAAAATAGATAAATAAGGTGGTACCGTGGTAAATATTCGCCCTTATACGTAAGTATAAGGGCTTTTTTGTATTATAATTATATTTATATTGAGATCATTAAAATTAAATTATAATAGCATATATGTATATTTAATAAGTATAAAAGAAATAAAATTTTAGGAGGTATTATTGTATGAGTGAAAAAACAAAACTAAATGACAAATTTAATCCAAAAGATTTTGAGGACAGATTATATAAGGAGTGGGAAGAAAAAGGATATTTTAAGCCATCAGAACAAAATAATGGGGAAACTTATTGTATAATGATGCCACCTCCTAATGTAACAGGAAAATTGCATATGGGGCATGCACTTGATGGAGCAATACAAGATATTTTAATTAGATATAAGAGAATGAGAAGATTTAAAACACTATGGCTTCCGGGAACAGATCATGCATCAATTTCAACAGAAATGAAAGTAGTACAAAAACTTACAAAAGAAGGAAAATCTAAAAAAGATTTAGGAAGAGATAAGTTTTTAGAAGAAGCATGGAATTGGACTAAACAATATGGTGGAATTATTCAAGAGCAACAAAGAAAATTGGGATGTTCTTGTGATTGGGATAGAAACAGATTTACTTTAGATGAAGGAATGTCAGACGCAGTTTTAGAGCAATTTGTTAAATTGTATGAAAAAGGATTAATATATAAAGGAAAAAGAATGGTAAATTGGTGTACAAGTTGTAATACATCAATTTCAGATGCAGAAGTTGAATATAAAGAAGAAGCATCACATTTATGGCATATTAGATATAAAATAACAGGAACAGAAAATGATTATATTGAAGTAGCAACAACAAGACCAGAAACAATGCTTGGAGATACAGCAGTTGCAGTTCATCCAGATGATAAAAGATATAAAGATTTAGTTGGAAAAACTTGTATACTTCCAATAATGAATAAAGAAATACCAATAATTGCAGATGAATTTGTTGAAATGGAATTTGGAACAGGTTGTGTTAAAATCACACCAGCACATGATATGAATGATTATCAAGCAGGATTACGTCATAATTTAGAAATAATTGAAGTATTTGATGAACACTTTAAAATGGGAAATTTAGTACCAGAATATACAGGTATGGATTTATTAGATGCAAGAAAAGCAATTGTTAAAAGATTAGATGAAATAGGAGCATTAGTAAGAACAGAAGATTATACACATAATGTAGCAAAATGCGAAAGATGTAAAAATACTATAGAACCCAAAATCTCAGAGCAATGGTTTGTAAGTATGAAAGATTTAGCTAAAAGAGCAGCAGATAGTGTAAGAAATGGAGAAGCAAAGTTTGTTCCTCAAAGATATGAAAAACAATATTTTCATTGGTTAGATAATATACAAGATTGGTGTATTTCTCGTCAATTATGGTGGGGACATAGAATACCAGCATATACTTGCAAAGAATGTAATCATATTACTGTAGCTAAAAAGCTACCAGAAAAATGTGAAAAATGTGGAAGTACAAATTTAGTTCAAGATCCAGATACTTTAGATACTTGGTTTAGTTCTGCATTATGGCCATTTTCTACACTAGGTTGGCCAAATACAGAATCAGAAGATTATAAAGAATTCTATCCAACACAAACTTTAGTAACAGGATTTGATATTATAACTTTCTGGATTTCAAGAATGATGACACAAGGCCTAGAATTTACAGGAGAAGTACCATTTAAAGATATTTTAATACATGGAATAGTTAGAGATAGTCAAGGAAGAAAGATGTCTAAAACTTTAGGAAATGGTATAGATCCACTAGAAATTATAGATAAATATGGAGCAGATAGTTTAAGATTTTCATTACTTTCAGGTACAACAATGGGAAATGATATTAGATTTATGCCTGAAAAGTTAGAGCAAGCATCAAATTTTGCAAATAAAATATGGAATGCGGCTAAATTTATTACAATGAATTCAGCAGATGAAGAAAAAGTAAGAGAATTTTGCTATGAAGTTTTTGAAAAAGAAAAAGCTTATAATCCAGAATTATTGAGAATTGAAGATAAATGGATTTTAAATAAACTTGATAAATTAGTAGTAGATGTTAGTAAAAATCTTGATAATTATGATTTAGGAATTGCACTTGACAAAATATATAGTTTTATTTGGAATGAGTTTTGTGATTGGTATATAGAAATGGTAAAACCAAGAATTTATAGTGAAGATGAGAACACAAAAGTAGCTGTAACAGATGTACTAAATCATGTATTTGCTTCTTCATTAAAATTATTACATCCATTTATGCCATTTGTTACATCAGAAATATATTCAAATTTAATTTATTTTGGAACACCTGATTTAATGGTAGCAAAATGGCCAGATATAAGAGAAAGATTTGTTTTTGATAAAGAAGAAGATACTATAGAGAAATTAAAAAGAGTAATTGTTGAAATTAGAAATATTAGAACAAAAATGAATGTTCATCCATCTAAAAAATCAAAATTATTAATAATGTCAAATGCAATAGAAAATGAAATAAAAGAAGCAGAAGAATTTTTATTAAAATTAGGATTTGCAAATGAAATAGTTATTATAAAAGCTGAAGAGGAAGTTCCTAAAAATGCAGTTTCAATAGTTGTAGATGATTTAAAAGTTTTTATACCATTTGAAGAATTAGTTGATATTGAAGAGGAAATAAAAAGATTACAAGACGAAAAAACAAAATTGGAAGCAGAAGTTACAAGAGGAGAGAAGATGCTATCAAATCCAGGTTTTGTAAATAAAGCACCAGAAGCAAAAGTTAATGAGGAAAAAGCAAAACTTGAAAATTATAAACAAATGCTTATCAATGTAGAAGAAAGATTGGAAAGCTTAAAAAAATAAAATTTTAAATAAAATTGGGGGCAAAGAAAGGAGCAAAAATGCTTGAGTTTGTTCTCAATTTTTTATTTCCACAAACATGCGTAATCTGTGGGAAATTAAATAGAAATTATATATGTGAAAAATGTGAAAAAAGATTTTATAAATATAAAAAATTTGGAATTATTGATAATAGGAAAAGGATTATTGATAAATTAAATATTCAGAATGTTAATTTAAAACAAAAGTATTATTTTGTGCAGGGTGAAAAAATATATTGGGAAAAGTTATTATATTGTTTTGAGTACAAAAGTATTATTAGAAAATATATATTAAAATATAAGTTTGGTTCTAAGCCATATTTATCTAACTTTTTTTCAAATCAAATCTTAAATAATAAAAAACTTTACGAAATTTTAAAATTATATGATATAATAATTTCAGTTCCAATGGAGAAAATAAAAAAGCAGAAGAGAGGATATAATCAAACAGAATTAATAGCAAAATTAGTAGCAGAAAATCAAGAGATTTTGTATGAAGAAAACTTATTAAAAAAGATTAAAAATACAAAAACTCAAAGTACATTAAAAAAAGAAGAAAGAAAAGATAATATAAGAGATGCATATATTATTAATGAAAAAAGAAAAGTATTAGATAAGAAAATAATTTTGTTTGATGATATATATACAACAGGAGCAACAGTAAATGAAATATCAAAAAAACTAAAAGAAGCTGGAGCAAAGGAAATATTAGTTATAGTAATAGCAAAAGACTAATACTTTAATATATGGTTACAAAAAAAGACCTATTTTGTTTTATGGCTTTAAAAATTAAAAAAATTTGAATTATGTATGAACAAAGTAAGTTATAGGGAGGATTAAATGGAAGATTTAGTAGAAAGTATTTTAGATTATGTAAGAGCTGATTACACTGATTATGCAATAATGATAAATGGTGAATGGGGAAGTGGAAAAACTTATTTTTGGAATAACAAAATTAGAAATAAAATAGATTCACTTTCATTTAATGGAAAAAAATATACAACAATATATATGTCATTATATGGGATATCAAACTTAGAAGATATAAGTAAAAAAATATTTATAGAAACAACACAGCTTATGGATAAAAACATGAGAAAATATATGACTACTCATGATAAAACATCTATACCTGAATATGCAAAAACAGGATTAGATATGGCACATCTTTTTGGCGTAACACAAAATGGGGACAAAATGGATTATGCACAATTTTTCTCAACAGATGACAAAGTATTATGTTTTGACGACTTAGAGAGAGCTAATGTTGATGTTATAGATATATTAGGATATATTAATAACTTTGTTGAACATGACCATATAAAAACAATTATAATTTGTAATGAAAAAGAATTATCAACAAAATTAAAAAGTTCAAACTTGGAAATGAAAACGTTTATTGCAACATATCTTTTAGATAAAGAAGGAACATTGCTTACAGCTGATAAACCAATGGTTGAAAAAATTGGCGAAAAAATAGAATATGTATTTGATAAAGCAAATGATTATGAAAGAATAAAAGAAAAATTAATTGGTGAAACTTTTGAATATGCACCTAAATTTAATTATATAATAAATGGACTTTTAATGAGATATGAGACAAATGAAGATTTAATTAGATTTTTAAGAGAACATACAGATTTAATAACAAATACATTTATAAAATCAGGAACTAGAAACCTTAGAATTTTAAAACATGCATTAAATGATTTTAAAAAGATTTTTGAAACAGTAAATAAATTTTATCCAAATACTAATTTAAGAGTATTACAAACTATGTTAATATTTACAATAGCTGTATCATTCGAAATAAAAGCAGGAAAAATAACAAAAGATAAATTTGTAAATATTAGTAGTAATGAAGAATATAAATCAATTTTAGTTTCTTCAAGGGTTTTAATGGATAATAGACAATTCTATATAAAAGAATTTGATAATAATTATTATTTTAATTTTAAATCAGAATATAGATTCTTTAAATTTATAGAAGTATATGTAAGAACAAGAATTTTTGATATGAAAATTTTTAAAAATGATATGGAAATGATTATTCAAACAATAGATACTGAAAAATTACCTGGATATAAAAGATTACTTACAGAAGAATATTGGAAAATATCAGATGATCAATTCCCATATGTTATAGAAGAAGTAATTTCAAATGTAAAAAATGGAGATTTGAAATTAATTGAGCTTGTAAAATTGTTTGCATATTTTAGTTATTTTTCAAGAAGAAAATTAATACCTTATGAAATGCAAGAAGTTAAAGAAATATTCTTAGAGGGTATGGATTTAGCTGCTGAAACATCTGAATATTGTGATAATATTGAAGAAGAACTTTCAAGAATTGGAATTGATGTTGGAGAAGATATGAATGATGTATTACAACATTTCCATGAATTGAATAGAAAATTAAAAATTAAGATGTATAAAGAAAAGGCAGAAGAAATATTCAAGTGTATACCAATGAAAATGGAAGTGTTTTATGACAAATTTACCACAGAATGTTCAAAAACTCCAATATTAAATTACTATGATGTTAATAAAATGATGCAAAGAATTACATGTGCAAGTAATGAAGATATAATGAAAATAAAAGAAATGTTATTAATAAGAGCTAAAAAATATAGAAGAGAGATTGAAGCTGAAATTCCTTTTATAACTGAATTAAAATCAACTCTTGATGAATATTGTGCTGGAAAAGAAGTTAATATAAAAACAGTTACTTTAAGAGAATTTGCAAACGACTTGGAAAATATATTAAACTTATATAAAGATTTACCAAGAAGACGTATATATACAAGAAAAAAAGCAATAGATATTGATAGCATATAAGTAAATTTTATAAAAATAATATATTAATTAGAAAATAATAGTATAAATTTAAGCTATTCTAATGTACTAAAAGTATATTAGAATAGTTTAAGTTTTGAAATTAAAATAAAAGTTAGGAAGAATAGAATTATGTTTAAAATAGGGTGTCACTTATCAGCTAGTAAAGGATATTTAGATATGGCAAATCAGAGCGAGAAGATAGGAGCAAATACTTTTCAATTTTTTACTAGAAATCCAAGAGGTGGAAAAGCGAAAGATATAGACGAAAATGATATAAAATTATTCCTAGAAAAATCTAAAGAAGTAGGAATAGATGTTATTTTAGCACATGCACCATATACTTTAAATTGTGCTTCAAAAGATGAGAGTATTAGAGAATTTGCTAAAGAAACTATGAAAGATGATTTGGAAAGATTAGAATATACACCTAATAATTTATATAATTTTCATCCAGGAAGTCATGTAGGACAAGGTACAGATGTAGGTATTAAATATATTATAGATATTTTAAATGAAGTAATAAAAGAAGAGCAAACTACTACAGTATTATTAGAAACAATGGCTGGAAAAGGATCAGAAATAGGAAGAAATTTTGAAGAATTAAAACAAATTATAGATGGAGTAAATTTAAAAGAAAAAGTAGGAGTGTGTTTAGATACTTGTCATGTAAATGATGCTGGATATGACATAGTAAATAATTTAGATGGAGTTTTGGAAGAATTCGATAAAGTAATAGGAATTGATAAATTAAAAGCAATTCATATAAATGACAGTAAAAATGAAATTGGAGCACATAAAGATAGACACGAAAAAATTGGGGAAGGTACAATAGGAATAGATGCTTTTGAAAAAATTATAAATCATCCAAAACTTAAGAATTTACCGTTCTTTTTAGAAACACCAAATGAACTAGAAGGATACGAAAAAGAGATTAAATTATTAAGAAATTTATATAAATATTAATAATTTTTTAAGGTTATTTTAAGAAACATTGTATAAAATTAACTCATACTAAAGAGAGAGGAGAGATGCGATGGTTCTTAAATTATAAACATTGTACGATAACAAGTAACAAGAAAATTTAGTAAAATCCCCAAATTAAAATAAATGAAAAGCGAGCTTAAGATTTTCTAACAAATGCAAATTTTTAAGAAAATCCTAAGCTCGCTATAATTATCTTGTACAGAAAAATTCTCCTAATAGTAGAACTGCCTAAAATATAAAAAAGGATGATTAATTTTTAAATTATCTTTTTTATGTATATATATTTACAAAAGCATATATAATTTGATAAAATAAGAAAAAATTTAAAGGAGAATAAAAATGAAGCATTTAATTGATATAAAGGATTTATCAATAGAAGAAATTGATAATTTAATTGAAGTAGCTAAAGATATTATCAGTAACAAAGAGAAATATTCTCATAAATGTGATGGTAAGATATTAGCTACTTTATTTTTTGAACCAAGTACAAGAACAAGATTAAGTCATGAATCAGCTATGATTTCATTAGGTGGGCAAGTTTTAGGCTTTTCAGAAGCAGCATCAACTTCAGTTTCGAAAGGAGAAACTGTATCAGATACTATACGAATGGTAGGCGCTTACAGTGATATAATTGTAATGAGACATCCAAAAGAAGGAGCTCCATATGTTGCATCATTAAAATCAAATGTGCCAATAATAAATGCAGGAGATGGTGGACATAATCATCCAACACAAACATTAACAGATTTATTAACAATAAAATGTGAAAAAGGTCGTTTAGATAATTTAACAGTAGGACTTTGTGGAGATTTAAAATTTGGTAGAACTGTACATTCTTTAATTACAGCAATGTCAAGATATAAAAATATAAAATTTATACTTATTTCACCAGATGAATTAAAGCTTCCAGAATATATAAAAAGAGATGTATTAGAAAAGAATAATATTGAATATGTAGAAACAAAAGATATAGAGGAATATATGGGAGAATTAGATATCCTTTATATGACAAGAGTTCAAAAAGAAAGATTTTTTAATGAAGCAGATTATATTCGTTTAAAAGATTATTATATTTTAAATAAAGAAAAACTAAAAAAAGCTAAAAAAGATTTATGTATAATGCACCCATTACCAAGAGTAAATGAAATTTCAACAGATGTTGATGATGATTCAAGAGCTTGCTATTTTAAACAAGCAGAATATGGAAAATACATAAGAATGGCACTAATATTAAAAATGTTGGAGGTAAAATAATGAATATTGATAGTATAAAAAACGGATATGTAATAGATCATATTCAAGCTGGAAAAGGAATGAAAATATATGAAGTGCTTCATTTAAATGAACTAGATTGTCAAGTAGCAATTATAACAAATGCTAAAAGCAAAAAAACTGGAAAAAAAGATATTATAAAAATAGATAAAAAGATAGATATTAATTTAGAAACTTTAGGATTTATTGATCACAATATTACTGTAAATGTTGTTGAAAATGATAAAATAATTGAAAAAAGAAAATTAAGCTTACCAGAAAAAGTTGTAAATGTGGTAAAATGTAATAATCCAAGATGTATTACTTCAATCGAAAAAGATTTAAATCAAATATTTATTTTAACAGATAAAGAAAAAGAAGTTTATAGATGTAGATATTGTGAAATGAGTTTAAAAAATAAAAATTAGATTATAAAAATGTAAATTTATCTAAAAAAAGAGGAAAACAAATGAAATTATCTGAAAAGTTTGAAAAATTATGACTTCCAAGGTGTATCACCAGTTTTACAAGAGAGTGAAGATAAATTAGTATGAAATATGTTTATGATGTATGCTCAAATATAAAGGAATGCTCAGCAGATGGAAAAAGCAAAAAATAAAAAATATATTAAAAAAATTTTGGAAAAATAGTAGTAAATTAAGGAATAAAATAAAGAGTAATACAAATTTAGAGTATTACTCTTTAAAATTTTTCATATTAAATAAAAAAAATATATAAAAATGTATAAATTTTACCTTATTTGTCATAATAAAAGTATAAATACAAAATAAGGAGGAATTTATGAAAGCAACAGGTGTTGTAAGAAGAATAGATGATTTAGGTAGAGTTGTTATTCCTAAAGAAATAAGAAAAGTCCATAGAATAAAAGAAGGAGATCCACTAGAAATATTCACAGATAAAGAAGGAGAAATAATATTAAAAAAATATTCTCCAATAGGTGAACTTACAGAATTTGCTAGCACATATGCAGATACTATAGCTAAAACAACAGGACATATTGCATGTATAACAGATAAAGATACAGTTATAGCAGTTTCTGGTGGTTCAAAAAAAGACTTTTTAGAAAAAAACTTAAGTAAAGAGTTAGAGGAAGTAATGGAAAATAAAGAAATTTTCAAAAGTAAAGAAAATAACGAAATAGCTATTCCAATAACTCAAAATGAAGGTAGAGAAAGAATATATAATTCACAAGTTATATATCCAATAATAACAGATGGAGATGTTGTGGGAAGTGTAATTTTATTATCAAAAGAACCTAATCAAAAGATGGGAGATGCAGAGGATAAAGTTGCACAATCAGCAGCAGGTTTTTTAGGGACGCATTTAGAAATTTAAATAGTAAATCATTTATATATTTTAGATTTAGTTTTGTACTATATTTAATAAAGTAAAAGATTAGAATTATAAGATAGTTCTAATCTTTTATATTATAGAAAATTGCTATGAAATTTCTATAATATAAAGTCTTTGGCAAAATTGTACATAAATTTACTATGTAAATGTGTGCATGTAGAATGCAAAATAAGACATTTACAATTTTCATAATGTTCTCTATTTTGTATTCAATTTGTATTAGTAATGTAATAGAAAATTTATAGTAAAAAAAAACAAAAAATGGTAAAATCTCTATAATAAAAAAGATAATTGGCGAAAATTATAAGATGTTGTTGGAGGATAAATTATGAGTACTAAAGATATCAAGGAACTTGAAGGATTAGCAAAAAATGGAGATGTTGGTGCGATTTATGAGTTAGGGAAAATCTATTATAATGGAACTGGAGTAGGAGTTGACTTTGAAAAAGCAAGAGGATATTTTGAAGTTGCAGCAGAAAGAGGATCAGAAGGTTCAAATTATTTTTTAGGAAAAATCTATTATAATGGTAATGGAGTAGAAACTAATCACTTAAAAGCAAAAGAATATTTTGAAAAATCAGCTAAAGCAGATAATGTTTTCTCTAAATATTATTTAGGAAAACTATATTATTGGGGAGATGGAGTTGAAAAAAATGATGGAAAAGCAGAGGAATATAAATGTTCTGTTTTAAAACAACCATTATATTCAAATCAAGATGCTGGATTAGAAGAATTTTATAGTATTACGGATTTTGAAGGAAAAACTAAAGACTATGTAGGAGAATTACAAAATAAAGTTTTATTAGAATATAAAAATTTATTTGGAAAAGAATATTAATAAAAATAGAAATTATAAAAAAGTAAAATAGAGAAGATTAAAATTGTTATGAAATATGTTAGCAATTTTAATCTTTTTTATTTAGTAGAAAAGTTCTTCAGATTTTCTATTAAATATTATCCACTTTTTTTCTATTATATGAAATTTATATAATATTCGTATAATAGAAAAATTTTACTAATTTATATAATAGAAAATAGATAAAATAATGCGGTTGACATAAGTTTTGAGTTGGTGTTATAATAAAAATGTATGCATGAGCTTACAATATAGATGAAAAGAGAGGTATCATTATGAACGAAGAACAAAAGGAACTACAAAAATTGTTGGAAGAAAAAGATAAATTTTTCCGGCAGAAAGGGCTGTATGAAGAAGTAAATGCTTTTCTGGAATCCGAACAAGTAAAGGACAGAATCAATCTGGCAACAGAGGATCTGATTGTTCAGATGAAAAAAATGGAGAAAAGTGCACCTGATTCTAATGTAAAACTTGCAGCTAACACATTAAGAAATGAATTTGAACAGAATAAAGAATGCATAGCAGAAGATGTTATAGCATCATTCAAGGTGAATTTTGCAGATTCTATCGAGATGGTTCTTCACCTTACTGATGATGTGAAAGCACAGGCACTGATTATTAAAATGGTCAAAGAATCTATTCAGGTAAAAGGAATAGAAGATATCAATGATATTTGCAGTGCTATGGTAGAAAGAAATAGCCATAAGTTTATGATGCAAATATACAGAAATTTTGTTCCTGAAGGAATGCCTGAATCAGTTGCAGCTTTTATTCAGATGCTGTGTGGAGTTGAGGCAATGATTCCCTTTACGGCTTTTTCCTCTGACGAATCTGAAGAATAGTAAAACATATCTGAAAATGATTCTTGAAATGAGAATGGACTATCTAAAAAAGCAGAAGCCAGCGAGGAATAATTCGAAAGTAATGTAAACCGAGACACACAAGATTTTATTGTGAAAGAAAAAGAGTACAGAATGCGTAATAATTTGCGTTCTGTACTTTTTAAATTTTTATATTGCAAAAGTTAACATAACATGAAAAAATAAAAATGTATGACTAGTTACAAAAAAAGTAGTAATGTGTTCATGAACATTGAAAACAAAATAGTAGAAAGGAAAGAAAGAGACATGGCAACAAGTAGCAGAAAACAAAAAACTCAAGGAGGGATGCCTATGAAGAATTTCTTACCCAAAGCACCGCTTCAGGCACGGAAGGTAGTGTCTTATGAAAAGGTTTCACAAAGTGATGAAAAAGCAATTGTGAAATTCTATGAGGCGCTTGTTCCAGAAGGGGGGCAAAATAAAATTGATATTAAGATGATTGTTGAAGAGGCTTTTCCTGTTTTTGAGGATACTTTAGGAAAAGCTGACTTTAGCAAAGTAAAGAAATATTTTGGTATTGGTGCTACAGGAAAATCAACGGCGAAACCAGCGGATATTATGGCATTGGTTTCAAAACTTCGTACAATTGAAAATGCACTGTATTATCTTGTAGGCTATAAGGAATTGATGAAAAATACTGCGAAGAGACTTTGGGGAGCGCCCGAAGAAATGACGGAACTGGAAAAGGCAAAATTATTGAGAGCTTATATGATTATTTTTAGCGATTATCATTTTTTTGCCGAGGACTACAGCGTGATTACTTATGAAGGACATGAACCAGTACGAATAGTGAAGGACTCTCTTGCTTTAGAAAACAATAGCAGAAAGAGCTTCTATCCAGAGGAAATGTTCTTCTTGTATGAGTATAAGATAAGTCCATACAATGAAGATGGAATTCTTTATGATGCTGTGGCAAATGAGATTCGTAAGGTAGATAAGAAGCTCAGAAAAGAACTATTAGAGTTTGCCGAGCTTAAGTTGGATAAAGATCGGTTTGTTTCTGAGAACAAGGCATCATTGAACCAAAGCTTTTCCAGTGTAAGGAAGTTAAAAATGAAGATTCACACAGAGCCAGGAGTGTATCCGGTCGAGCTGTTTTCTTGCAAGCAGATATTTGCTGATTGGGATTTAGGAATGCTTTATTATGTGTATCAGACATTAAAGAACACAGATATAAAGTTTTGCCAGCAGATGGAACGGATGCTGAAAGTTTTTGAGGGCTCAAGAATTGTTATGAAAAACTTTCCATATTATTATGTTGTAGAGGATTTGGACATTTCCGGCGAGATTGAAAAAGAAAGATTTATATATTTCTTTGAGTATCTTGCAAAAGAAAACTTTATTTTTAATGTAAAGTATATTGGAGATGATGAGCTTCCTAAGACAAGAAAAATGGAAGTTGGGAGGTTCTTTTCCGCAATCAAATTTTCAAATGAAATGGGATATATAACAGCGTCAACTGATATAACGCGCGAATTTGAAATTGCGGATCTTTTAATAAAAAAGGATAGTGGAAAGGTGTTGATGCTATATCTGAAGGGAGAAATTTCGGGAGAAGAGCTGAAAACAGAACTTGCAATAGATAAGGAATATGAAGAAGAAGTTTTACAGTTTATCAAGCCGGAAACAACCGAAGAAGCGGCTATCAGATTTGCTGTGCAGAATGGTGCAACAGATGGAGACAAGCTAAGGGAACTTGTAAATGAATTCCTTATTCCAGCAAACGAAAGTGCATTCGCAAAGTTTGCGACAGGAGAGATTGATGAGGAAAAACTGAAGTCGTTAATTGGATTTGATCTGGAGTATGTTGAAATGTATTTTGATTTGGAAAAAGTAGATATGCCGATCATTGAGAATAAACTTCTTAGTCTTAAGCGCGGAATGGCTAAGAAAGGCGAAATGAGGAAAATGTCTCTTCTGATAAACCTTTATTGCTATATTGTTGAAGGACAGATTCCTTGCGGACCGAAAAATAACGTGCCGAAGTGAAATAAGAGCCTGAAACCGTCAAATCTGAGAGCTTTGGTTAATTAGTTTTTTTTGAAAGGATAAGCTACTTTTGGCCACCACGTAGATATTTCTATGTGGTGGCCTTGTCAATTTAATAAAACTTGCTGCTAATTATAAAATTTATTAATAATTTTCAAGTAGGAAAATGAAGTAAAAAATAGATACATTATTAACATAAAGACTTGAAAAATATACGATTTTATAATATAATTACAAACATTAAAATGTAATTAATATTATTTTTATAAAAAAGGTTTATAGGTAAAACCTATGATAACTAAAAACCTAAATATAATAGATAAGGACAATAAAAAATGAAAGCAATTGAAATAAGAAATAAATACTTAAATTTTTTTAAAAATCATGGTCATAGTGTAATTCCATCAGCACCAGTAATTCCAGAAAACGATCCATCTGTTTTATTTACAACAGCTGGAATGCAACCATTAGTACCATATCTTTTAGGACAAAAACATCCATCAGGAACAAGATTAACAGATTTTCAAAAATGTGTTAGAACAAACGATATTGATGAAGTTGGAGACAATCGTCACTTAACATATTTTGAAATGCTTGGTAACTGGTCTTTAGGAGATTATTTTAAAGAAGAATCAATAGCAATGAGTTATGAATTTTTAACTAAAGAATTAGAAATTCCAGCAGAAAAATTATCTGTTACATGTTTTGCAGGAGATGAAGACTGTGGAAAAGATGAAGTAGCATATGAAGCATGGAAAAAAGCAGGAATACCTGACGAAAGAATATATTTCTTTGGAAAAGATGATAACTGGTGGATAGCAGGAGAAGAAGGACCTTGCGGACCAGATACAGAAATGTTTTATGATACAGGAAAACCAAAATGTTCTGATGAATGTAATCCATCTTGTGGTTGCGGAAAATATGTAGAAATTTGGAACAATGTTTTCATGGAATTTTATAAAGATAAAAATGGATATTCAAAACTAAAACAACAAAATGTTGATACAGGTTTAGGACTAGAAAGAATGACAATGTTATTACAAGGAAAAGAAACACCTTTTGAAATAGAACTATTTGCACCTGTAATGGAAAAATTAGTAGAATTACAAAAAGTAGATAATATCCAAAGTAGAAGAATTGTAGCAGAACATTTACGTTCTAGTATGATGATAATAAATGATGGTGGTAGACCAAGTAATGTAGATAGAGGATATATTTTAAGAAGATTACTACGTAGAATGACAAGACATTTAAATAAATTAGAAATCGATTTAAATAAATTACCAGAAATCATTGATACATCAATTGAAAGCTTAAAAGAATTATATCCAGAATTAGAAGCCAATAAAGAAACAATAAAAAATGTTATTATAGAAGAAAAAGATAAATTTGTAAAAACACTTCAAAATGGAGAAAGAGAATTTGAAAAAGTTGCAAATAAAACAAGAAATGCTGGAAAGAAAGTTTTAGATACAGAAGCTGTATTTAATCTTTATGAAACTTATGGATTTCCACCAGAAATGACAGAAGAACTAGCAAAAGAAGAAGGACTAGAAGTTGATATGTCTGATTATCAAAAATTATTTGAAGAGCACCAAGAAAAATCAAGACTTGGAAGTGAGCAAAAATTTAAAGGTGGACTAGCATCAACAGGTGAAATTGAAACTAAATATCATACAGCGACACATCTTTTAAATGCAGCATTAAAAGTAGTTTTAGGAGATCATGTACATCAAAAAGGAAGTAATATAACATCAGAGAGAATGAGATTTGACTTTTCACATAGTGCTAAAATGACAGATGAAGAAAAACAAAAAGTTGAAGATTTAGTCAATGAATATATAAAACAAGATATTCTTGTTGAAAAATTAGAAATGAAAAAAGAAGAAGCAATCAGTATGGGAGCTGAAGCAATGTTTTTAGATAAATATGGTGATATAGTAACTGTATATAAAATTGGAGAGGTATCTATAGAACTTTGTGGTGGTCCTCATGTTGAGAGAACAGGTACTTTGGGACATTTTAAAATAAAAAAAGAAGAAGCTTCTTCATCAGGAGTAAGAAGAATAAAAGCAATTTTAGAATAAATGTTAAAAAGTAGAGCTCTTTTGAGTTCTGCTTTTTATTTAAAAAATTTGAAAATAAAAGTCGTTTATGGTATAATATATGTATATGAGTTTATGTAAATTATAAGATTGGAGATATATAGATATGTTTAATAATAAGTATAGTAATTTGTTATCTATGATACTAGTAGTTTTAATAGTTGCAATTTTAGGAATAATTGGATATTTTGGATATGATATGTTGAGTTCTAAAGCGATAAATTCAAATGCTCAAACAGCATTAGAAGAATTTGAAAAAGCAACAACTACTATAAAAAGAGATACATCAAATTTAAAGAAAAAAGATGATGAAGAAAATAAGTTAGAAAATGTAACTAATCCTGAAGAATTACTAAATAATTTAACTCCTGAACCAGAAGAGCCTGTTGAAGAACCAGCAGAACCAGAAAAGGTTTATATGGAAGGTTATGAAGTAATGGGAAGAATTCAAATACCTAAAACAAAAGTTGATTATCCTGTTTTATCACCAAATGCAAAAAGAAGTTTAGAGATTGCAGTTACAATAGCATATGGGCCAGGACTAAATGAGGTAGGTAATACAGTAATATTTGGACATAATTATAGAAATGGTTTATTTTTCTCAAACAATAAAAAATTAGCAGTAGGGGATAAAATATTAATTACAGATCAAAAAGGTGAAACTATTACATATGAAATTTATAAAATGTATGAAACAACACCAAATGATGCTTCATATATGAAAAGAGATACAGAAGGAAAAAGAGAAATATCTTTACAAACTTGTACAGATGATAGTAGCGGAAGAATAATTATATGGGCAAGAGAAAAATAATAATTTATATATAAATAAAATTAAAAACACCAAAATAGAGAAATCTATTTGTGGTGTTTTTTAGTTACTAATTTTATATCAAAAAATCTCTAGTATTATATACTAGAGATTTTAAATAATTTCAAAATTATATTAAAGAATAAATATTAATCTTTGAAAAATTTTATAAGTAAATCTTTTATAAAATTAATAGTTTTTTTGAATACATCCCAAGCTGTATTAGTTAAAGTAGGAAGATTCTCATCTTGTGAATCTAAATCTATATTAGATATATCAATTTTTGTAAAAATATTTTGCTGTTCTAATTGTAAATTTAATTGCTTTTGTGTTCTTTTATCATTTATAGAATATTTCATTATAAATTCATCTTTATTTTTTGTTTTATTCCAATAATTTAGATTTAATAAAGAAAGTAAATCTAATGTTTTTTCTTTTAGATTTTCTTCTCCAATTGATTTTGTCATTGTAAATTCATAATCAAGAGAACAATTATCATAAAAGAACATTATTATTTTTTTTGGAATCATATTAACATATATTTTATCCATGTGTCTTAAAACTTCTAATACTTCGCTATAAGCTTCACGTTGTTCTAATGATATTACCATCTTAATTCTCCTTATATTTTATCTTGCGTCATCATCTTTTTCATCTTTACCTTTATTTGGCTCTTCTGTTACAATATCTACTACTTCAAGAGTAGGAGTTAGATTTCTTGTAGCTTTTTTAGTTGTTTCTTTAGGAGAAATAGATTCTTTATCAGGTGTAGCTATTACATCAGATAAACCAGTGTCTTCTTTTAATTGATTTTCAGATATTCTTTCTGCTGTTATTTTATTAATATCTTCTATATTAATAGTAGTTTTATAATCTGATTTTCTACCGTGATTTTTATCTAATTTTTGTAAAAGCTCAAATGAATCCATTTATTTGCCCCCTTATACTAAAATATATAATAAATTATAGCATTAAATTTTGAGGTGTACAATATTTGTAATATAAATTTAATATATTCATAAATTTTGAAAAAAATTAGTTATAATCAAATTTTGAGAATAGCTAGAGTGGTTTATCATTAATGTTAAAAAAAATAAAAGCAATAGCTAGCTATTGCTTTTATTTTGGCTGGGCTGGCTAGATTCGAACTAGCGCATGCCAGAGTCAAAGTCTGGTGCCTTACCGCTTGGCTACAGCCCAATATATAAATAGTGGGGTGGAAGATGGGACTCGAACCCACGGTCTTCAGTGCCACAAACTGACGCGTTAACCAACTACGCTACATCCACCATATTGTGGCGTGATTTATTTACAACGCTATTATATTTTAAATCAAATTTAATTGTTTGTCAATGTTTTTTACAAATTTTTAAGTAAAATTGAGAACTATATTTTATTTGTGTTAAATATTTGTATCTTTATTATTTATTTGATTTTTTTATGATATACTAAATATTGTATTTTTATATTATAAAAATAGATATTAAATAAGGTAAATTTTAGAAATAATAATTAGTAATAAAATAATTTCTAATTAATATTATATTAATGCTAATATAACTATAGATAAGTATTAAATTACATGCTGGAGGAAAAATGAGATTTAAAGAAAAATTTATTAAAATTTTTATGATTATATTTATAATGCAATTTATATTTTATAAATATTCATATGCAACAAGTGATAATCAAGCAATAGTCCCAAATGATGAACAAATTACAGAAGAGCAAATTGATGGAGAAATGAGGATTTATTCAGAATCAGCTATTTTGATAGAAAACAAAACAGGAAAAGTTTTATATGAAAAGGATATTCATGCAAGAAAATATCCAGCAAGTACTACTAAAATTTTAACAGCAATACTTGCTATTGAAAAGTGTGATTTAAAAGAGACTCAAGTTGCAAGTGATGCAGCAGTAAATTCTATAAAACCTGGATATTCAACAGCTAATATACAAGTTGGTGAAACTTTTACAGTAGAAGAGCTATTAAATGTAATGATTATTCATTCTGCAAATGAAGCAGCAAATATTCTAGCAGAACATATTTCAGGTAGTATGAGTGAATTTGCAAAATTAATGAATGAAAAAGCAAAAGAAATAGGATGTTTAGATACTAATTTTGTAAATGCAAATGGAGCTCATGACGAAAATCATTATTCTACAGCATATGATATGGCTTTGATTGCACGATATTGTATGCAAAATGAAACTTTTAGAAAATTGGTAACAACAATGGAATGTAGTCTTCCAAATACAGAATTATGGCAAGAACCTAGAGTTTATAGAAATACTAATAGTTTATTATTATCAGATAACAGATACTATTATCCATATTGCAATGGTATAAAAACTGGATTTACAACACCTGCTAAAAATTGTTTAATTTCTAGTAGTAATAAAGATGGATTTGAAACAATTGCTGTAGTACTTCATGCAGAAAGCACAGAAGATGGGTTAAGTGCAAGATATTTAGATACGATAAATTTATTTGAGTATGGATATAACAATTATAATTTAGATGATATATTAGAAGAATATGATATGCATGAATATGAGGGGATAGAAGATAAGGATAAAAGTAGAAGTTTTATAGCAGGAATTGTATCTAATGATGAAATTAATAATACATTTACTACTACTATTGAAGATAAAAAAATAACAATAAAAGCTGAAATAACTAAAATTTTAATCGGTATAATTTTATTAGTAGGAGCATTTTTGATTATTATTAATAGAAAAAAAGGAAAACATGCATATAATAAAGGTTTATATTTAAGAGAAAGTCGTTAAAATAAAAAGTATAGAAATTTGCTAATTTCTATACTTTTTTTATGGCAAGTTTATTATTATTTGAATATTATATAAAATTACTAAAATATAATGATTTGTTTAATTTCGTAGTTTAATTTGATTTTGGAACTTCAAATAAAGATGTTATTTTACTTGAATTATCAAACATATTATTAAATTGCAAATAATGATAATTTTCAATTAATTTTGAATATTCAGTTTCTTCTGAAAAATCATGATATTTACCATTTTTATCCATATATCCATTACCAGTAATGATAGGGATTTCAGTTCTAAGTTCATCCAAAAATTCAAGATATGGTGTTTTTTGAATATTAGCAACATCTAAAAGCAATGAAGATAAGTAATTTGAGCTAATATCAGTTATATTTTTGTATTTTTCTGTGTCGATCTCATAATTTGCCCATATTAAAAATGGTGTAATATAGGTTTGCTCTGTAGCTTCTTTTGAAGTAGGATCAGCATAATTTTTTGCTAATAAATCTTTATAGAACTCATCTTCTACATAAGGTTGATGATCACCAAATAGAACAATAATAGTAGGTTCTTCTTGATTCTCAAAATAATTAATTAAATATTCTAAAGCTTCATCAGCTATTTTTATTAAAGATAAATATTGATTTAATTTTGGATATTGACCATTTTCAGCAATTACTGTGCTTGTAAAATTTTCATCAGTGTAGCTACCATGATTTTGCATAGTAAGTGTGAAGTTAAACATTTTTTCATTTTCTTTTTTATTTTCATATATATCAATAATATTCTTATATGTACTTAAATCACTTGGATATTCTCTAATATATGTTAAATCTTTCATTGTATATATGTGTGAAAAAGAGTTAAATCCAAGTCTTGGATAAGCTAAATTTCTATTATATCCTTGTGGATAGTAACAATGTATAGCACTTGTTGAATAGCCTTGAGATTTTAATATTGTTGCAAGGGAATAAGAATTTCTAAGTACATATTGTTGATATGGAACTGTTCTTTTA
This sequence comes from uncultured Clostridium sp., assembly GCA_947064765.1. Lineage (GTDB taxonomy): Bacteria > Bacillota > Clostridia > TANB77 > CAG-508 > Scatovivens. The sequence goes on along the minus strand of CAMSWH010000001.1, from coordinate 16,444 downwards.
GGAACAAAAGCCATTGTATTTGATGTTAAGAATTCCCATTCACTATTAGGAGTTGTAGCTCCGAATATTGATACATGTAAATTACCTTTTATAGCATTTTTATTTAAACTTTTAAAAAAAGGTAAATAATCTGTATTTGTTTTGAAATTTCCTACAACACTTAAATCAGCAAATGACTCATTCATTATTGCAATAATGTTTGGATATTCATAGTTTTCATCATGTTCTACTAAAGGAACTTCAATTGATTTAGCTAGTTCTGTTATTGAATTTACATCATAACCATCTGGGGTATCGATAATAAGATTTCTTGATTGTTTAAACAAACTAGCTATTAAACCATTATTATGATATTCCTCTTTTGGATCCCAATTTTCATCTAATTCGTATTTTGAAATCATATCAGTTAAATAAAAGTTAGTAGTAAATGAAACAGTTATAGCTAAAACAATTAATCTATATGAAATTTTTATTTTTCCATTTTTGAAACTATTAAAATGTGTTTTATGTAATACAAAAATTCCAAAGAAAAATAATATAATTCCTAATATTGCTTTTTTACTAAGTGAAAATTTAAAAGTCGGAAGAACTGTTAAAGCAACATTTAAAGAAAAAATATCCCATGGAACTAGAGGTGTTCCTCTAAAAGCAGTTATAAAATGATTTACTATTCCAGCTATAAAAGTTAATAGCATACTTAAATATAAACTGATTTTTATTTTTCCAAAAATACAATAGAAAAATCCTATTATAAAATAAATAAAAATAAAATTTAATTGCATTCTTTTTTCTTCAAAAAATAGTTTTCCATTACAAAATAATTGGCAATAAAGATAAATTAATATTGGAATAAAAATTAATATAAATGTTTTTTTTATTAAATCAAAGTAAACTTTTTTATCAGTTGATTTTAATTTATTTACAAGTTTATCTAATCTTGTAAAATGATAGATTTGTTTTAAATGTAATTTTTCAGCTATATTAATAAAAAACTTTTTTAATATATCAATTTTTGGATTTAATGGTTCTAATTTTCGTTTCATAAAATTTTTAAATTTTGATAGATTATCATTAAATGAGTTTTTTACTTTATCTAAAACATTTTTTATTTTTGTTTTCATTAATAATCCTTTCAAATAAACATAGTATATATAAGAAATAAAAAACGACTAAAAGATTTTTAGTGTTTATTATTCCAACTATAAAATTGTTATTTAAATATAACATAATTTTTACAAAAAGTGAAGTATGAGAAAGAAAAAAATCATAATTGATTATAAATTGATAAAAATAGTGAGAAAAGCATATAAATCAAAGATAATTTTAGAGTAAACCAAACATACATACTGTACACATAAAAGATATAAATAATAATTTTATGTTACAAAATTACAAAAATGTAAAATTAATGTGAATAAAATATGTCGAAAAAATGTTTAAATATGAGTTATTCACAGAGTTATCCACATTATCCACAGAAAAATTTAAATAGAAAAATGGTTTTCATAAAAATAAAACAGATTACATAAAACTTTTTTTTATAAAAATTTGATAAAAAATATGATATGTGATATTAATATAGTAATGGAGGGAATACTATGAATTACTATGTAGATTTTGATAATACATTATATGAAACATCAAGCTTAACGCCTATAATGGTAGAAGCAATTATTAATTCTATAAATATAAATAATAAAGAAGAAATTGAAGAAATAAAAGGGAGTTTTAATGCAACAACAGGAAATATATATTTATTTGCGCAAGAAATTGCTAATAGATATAAAATTAATCCACAGGAAGTAGTACAAAATGTGAAAAATTGTATAGCAAATTCAAGAAATCTTACTTATGAAGATGGAAAAAGATTTTTAAAAAGAATAAAAGATAAAGGTCATAGATCAATAATGCTGACATATATTCCAGATAAAAGTAACGAAGAATATCAAATTGATAAAATTAATGCATCTGGATTAAGAGAATATTTTGATGAGATAATAATAACATCAGATTATAAATTTACATTAGATTTAGATTATAAAAAAGGTGTTTTTGTAGATGATAATCCAAGAGATTTAAAAGGATTACATGAAAAAGATCCAATTAGATTAATTAGAATAAAGAAAAAAAAGAATAAATATTCAAAAATAGATATGGATATTAAAGGTATGGAAGAATATGAATCTTTTGATTATATAAAAATACCAGAAAATAGAGAGCAAGAAGAAGTTAGATAAAGTTATAATATAGAAATTTGAAATTAAGAGGTTGCTTTAAAATAGTTTGTAATATTAAAAATAATATAGATTTAAAATGATGTGGTGTATTTGATTTGAAAATAATATAGGTTTAAAATAGATATGTCACATGTGAATTGAAAATAAAATATTGACTTTTTATAGTAACTGTTGTAAAATAGATTACATAATATGAATTGTGATGAAAAAGAGGAAATATGTTAGAAAACTATTTTTAGTGAGTTTGTGATAGTGGAAAACAAGCAATAGTAAATATATTTTGGAGCTTTGGAGCAATATAAATTAAGGTGGGTATTTAAAATACCAATTAGGGTGGAACCGCGTAAGTAGAACTTACGTCCCTAGCTTTATGCTAAGGATGTAAGTTTTTTGTTTTATAAAACTAATCCTTAGAAAAAATATGAAGAATTACCATATCTTCATAAAAAAATAAAGAGGAGGTTTTTATTATGGTAGAATCAATGGAAAAACTTGTGAATTTATGTAAGGCAAGAGGATATGTATATCCAGGATCTGAAATTTATGGAGGTCTAGCAAATACTTGGGATTATGGACCACTAGGAGTAGAACTAAAGAATAATGTAAAAAAAGCATGGATGAAAAAGTTTGTACAAGAAAGCAAATATAATGTAGGGCTTGATGCAGCAATATTAATGAATCCACAAACTTGGGTAGCATCAGGACATGTTGGAGGATTTTCAGATCCACTTATAGATTGTAAAGAATGTAAAACAAGACATAGAGCAGATAAACTAATAGAAGAATGGGCACATGAAAATGGAAAAGATATGATAGCAGACGGAATGTCAGATAGTGAAATGATAAAATTTATGGACGATAATCACATAGATTGTCCAAATTGTGGAAAACACAATTTTACAGATATAAGAAAATTTAATTTAATGTTTAAAACATTTCAAGGTGTAACAGAAGATGCAAAATCAGAAATTTATTTAAGACCAGAAACAGCACAAGGTATATTTGTTAATTTTAAAAATGTTCAAAGAACAACAAGAAGAAAATTACCAATGGGTATTGCACAAATTGGTAAAGCCTTTAGAAATGAAATTACACCAGGAAACTTTACATTTAGAACAAGAGAATTTGAACAAATGGAACTTGAATTTTTCTGCAAACCAGGAACAGATTTAGAATGGTTTGAATATTGGAGAAATTATTGTAAACAATTTTTACTAGATTTGGGAATGGAAGAAAAAAATATAAGATTAAGAGATCACAGCCCAGAAGAATTAGTATTTTATAGTAAAGCTACAACAGATATAGAAATAGCATTTCCATTTGGTTGGGGAGAACTTTGGGGAATTGCAGATAGAACTGATTATGATTTATCAAGACATATGGAACATTCAAAAGAAGATTTAACATATTTAGACCCTGAAACTAATGAAAGATATGTACCATATTGCATAGAGCCATCACTTGGAGCAGATAGAGCAACACTTGCTTTTTTATGTAACAGTTATTTTGAAGAGGAAGTAGGAGAAGGAGATATTAGAACAGTATTAAAATTACATCCAGCTTTAGCACCTTATAAAGTAGCAGTACTTCCATTATCAAAGAAATTATCAGAAAAAGCAGAAGAGGTTTATAGTAAATTGTCAAAATATTTTATGTGTGATTATGATGAAGCAGGAAGTATAGGAAAAAGATATAGAAGAGAAGACGAAATAGGAACACCTTACTGTATAACAATTGATTTTGATACTTTAGAAGATGAATGTGTAACTGTTAGAGATAGAGATACAATGGAACAAATAAGAATTAAAATAGATGAAGTAGCAAAATATGTTCAAGATAAATTAGAATTTTAATAGGAAAGCGCTTAGATAAGCGCTTTTTTATTTAATAGAAAAAAGTAAAGAATTTTTCTATTAAATAAAGGCTTCGTTAAGAGTTGCTAATAATCATTAATAATTATATAAATGAGGAAATGCATACCCTATTGTTGGTATATGTTTTGAGGTTTAGTTTTTTTGTTTTCGGTGCTATTGTTAGTAGAATTGTTTTGAATTAATATAAACTGAAGAATTTACAATGCTTTTACACATTTTTAAATTTTTTTCAAAAAAATTATTGACATATGAAATTTTAGATAGTATAATAACTCTTGTCAGTTGAAAACTGACTTGCCAGTAAAAATGCAGATGTGGCGGAACTGGCAGACGCACAGGACTTAAAATCCTGCGGTTGAATAAACCGTGCCGGTTCGATTCCGGCCATCTGCACCAAAACCATTGAAATTTAACCAATTTCAGTGGTTTTTATTTTTATTCAAAATTATCTGCGCATAATAAGTATTAAATAGATTTCTTTAATTGATGAATAAATAATTATATGATATTATCTATTTGTTAGACAAATAGTAATTTGAAAGTGAGATGAAGTTTTATGGATTTAAAGAAAATAGAAAAATTTATTGATAAGCAAAAAGTTAGTTTTATAAGTTCTATTGATAATGAAAATTATCCTAATATTAAAGCAATGCTGAAACCTAGAAAACGAAATGGTTTAAAAGAGTTTTATTTTTCTACTAATACTTCATCTATGAGAGTAAAGCAATATCAAAATAATTCTAATGCTAGTATATACTTTTATCATAAAGGACTAATTAAATATGTTGGTGTTATGTTAAAAGGAAATATGGAAGTATTAACAGACCAAGAAACCAAAAATATAATTTGGAAAAAAGGCGATACAATGTTTTATAAAAAAGGTGTAACTGATCCAGATTATTGTGTTTTAAAATTTACTACTACAAGCGGTAGATATTATTGTGATTTAAAGACAGAAAGTTTTGATATAGAGTAATTCAAATTACAAGTAGAGATAATAGGAGATGAAGAAATGCCTAAAATTATATGGAAAGGTATAATAAAAAGTGAGAATGATTTTCCTACTGCTGATATACCTAAAAATGCTAAAAAATTAGATATTGAAGAAGATATGAAGAAAATGCAAATAAAAGCACTACCTTTTATGATACCATCTGTTTTTAGTTGCTTTATATGTATGTTTGCAAAAACATTTATTGCAAATGAAAAAATAATAAATGTAAGTTTTCTATTTATAGGAGTAATTATAGGATTTTTCTTAATAATTGTTCACGAATTATTACATGCTATCGCTTTCCCTAAAAATGCAACAGTATATATAGGTATAATGCCTAAAAGTTTAACAGCAGTTGCATTATCTTCAAGTCCAGTAAAAAGGAATCGTTTTATATTTTTAAGCATATTACCAATTATTTTAGGTTTGATCCCGTTAGTTATATTCTGTTTTAGTAGCAATAGTTTAAAAGAATTAAATGGAATATTGTTTGGAATGGCAATAATGGGAATGGTAGGTGTTTATCCTGATATTTATAATATATTTAATATTTTAAGAGAAGTACCTACGAATGCTACAATTCAAAATAATAAAAATGAAACATACTATTTTGAATAAAAAATTACAATTTAAAAGTGAGGTAAGAAATGAAAGGAAGATTAAAAGAACACATACTAAATAAACCTATTCTATATAGTTTTATAATATTTATGATATGTTTAGTAATAAGAATTGTGGAATACTTTATAATAAAGACTGATACAACTTTTATATCTGAAAATTTTATTCACAAAATGATAGGGATTATCATATTATTATTTTTACTAAAAATAATGAATTATAAGTTTAAAGATATTGGCTTTGAAAAAAATAAATTCTTTAAATATTTAATTTATGGATTGATATTAGGGGGGATTTGTTTTGGAATATCATATTTTATAGAATATATAACGCTTTATGCAAATTCGAGAAACCCTAGTTTTCAACTTTATGTTAATGGGTTTTCTTTAGTTGGAAATGAAGTCAAACATACTAAAATTGTGTTTTTTATTTTATGTATTCTACTAAATATTGTTAATGTTATTATGGAAGAAGGATTATTTAGAGGTTTTTTCTTAAAAGTTATAAATAGTAAAAATAATTTTTTAAAATCAAATATAATAGTTGCTTTATTATTTGGACTATGGCATTTTGTAATGCCACTAAGATTATTTATAAATGGAGAGATGAATCTTATTTATTTAATTGTAATGATATTAGGTTATATTCTACTCGCAGGAATTATGAGTATTAAATGGGGTATGTTGTATAAAATGACAGGTAGTTTATTTATTGGTATAGGAGATCATTTATTTAATAATATTATTGCTACAAATATGCTTCATATAGTATCTAATACAGGGGCAGATGAATTGCAAATAGTTAGGATTTTAATAGCACAAATAATTTCATTTATGATTATATGTTTAATTTATAAAAAGATGAAAAATAAAATGCAAAGTAGTCAACAAATTACAATTTGAAAGAGAGATAAAATAATGGATATTCACTTTGGATTTTCATATATAGGTTTTATATTTTTGTTAATGTTAATGATACATAATATTATATGGAATAAAAATCAACCTAAAGACTATGAAAAATATGTAAAAAATGAAAATAAAGTATTACTAATATTTGAAAGAATAGGAGAAATGCTAGTAACTTGTATATCATTAATATTTAATGATTTTAATATAAACAAAATATCTAATTGGACTATTATATTGTTAATTGCTTTTATTCTAATGATTTTATATGAAATATATTGGATTAGATATTTTAAAAGCAATAAAACAATGAAAGATATGTACAGTAGTTTATTAAACATACCAGTTGCAGGAGCAACTTTGCCAGTAGTTGCATTTCTATTATTAGGTATATATGGTAAAAATATATTTCTTATCATATCAACAATAATATTAGGAATAGGACATATAGGAATACACTTAAATCATAAAAAAGAATTAGAGTAAGAAATTACAATAAATAGGACAGGTAATTAAGTTGATAATTACTTGTCCTTTATGATATAATCGAAACACAAGATAGTAATTTGAAAGTGAGATGAAACTTATGAAAATAATAATATATGGCTCTCATTATGGCACTGCAAAACAATATGCAGAGGAATTATCAAAAAAAATTAATATAAAAGCAGAGAGTTTTGAAGAGATAAAAAATATTGATGAATATGAAACAATTATATATATAGGAGCATTGTATGCTGGAGGAGTTTTAGGAATGACTAAAACTTTCAAAAAAATATCTAATTGTGAAAGTAAGAAAATAATAATTGCAACAGTTGGATTAGCAGATCCTATGGATGTAGAAAACACAAATAATATAGAAAATGGTATGAAAAGACAACTTTCAAATGAAATATATAAAAAAGCATATATTTATCATTTAAGAGGAGGAATAGATTATTCAAAATTAAACTTTGCTCATAAAACAATGATGAGCCTGCTTTATAAAAAAGCAAAAGGACTACCAGAAGAAAAGAAAACAGCAGAAGTTAAAGCAATGATAGATACTTATAATCAAAAAGTTAATTTTGTTGATTTTTCTAGTTTAGAAAATATTATTAATGAAATACAAAACTAAAATATAAATTACAATTTAGGAGTGTGTTTAATAATGAGTAAATATGAGCCTTTATGGAAGTATTTAAAAGAAAATTATAAATTATCTTATGAAGAAGTCAAAAATATTTTAGGATTCGATATAGCCCATTCATTTTTAACTTACAAAAAAGAAGCTAAAAAATATGGGTATGAACTTGGTAAAATATCAATGAAAGAAAAGACAGTAATTTTCAGTAAGATATAACTAAGAGTTACAATTTAGAGAGGAGTAGATTTATTTGAAAATAGTTACCTATGGAAATAAAGAAAATGAAAAAATACTGTTGCTACACCCTATGTTTACAAGTGCTAATTTTTTTAATTTCGTAATAGATAGACTAAGTGATAAGTATTATTTAATTATTCCAACATATAGTGGACATTATAAAAATTCAAACTATATGTCAATGGAAGATGAAGAAAGAAATATTGATGAATTTCTAAAAGAGAATAACATTGATAGATTAAAAGCAATTATAGGATTTTCTTTAGGTGGTAATATTGCTTTTCATTATTTTTGTCATAATCAAGATAAAATAGGACAAGTAATTGTAGATAGTGCTCCTATCTTTAAATTCCCCAATATTATAAAAAAATGTTTTTATAATAGATATAAAAGATGTTTGCTTAATATAAAAGAGCATCCAGAAAATGCAGTCAAAGAATTAAATAAATGTTTTAATGGAATGGGAGAAGTCCAACAATATGTAGCACCAATGGTAACAATAGAAAGTTTAAAGAATTTATTAGAAAGTTGTTATAATATTGAAACTCCTAAATTAGATATTAATTCACAGAGAAAAATAACATTTGTATATGGAACAGAAGATATAGCAAGACTTTGCTTACCTAGAATTAAAAAATATAAAAGTAGTGAATTTATCAAAGTTGATTCGTTAGGTCATTGTGGTTATTTTAGGAAAAATACAGATCAGTATATAAAAAAGTTAATTAGATAAATTAGAAGTATATTTTTAGATGTAAATAATTGAATCTACATCTAAAAATATACTTCTAATTTGTTAAACTAAATGTACTGTTATAATTGTGTAACTATATGAATTGATTGTTATTTTTATATCATCAATTTCACAATACCAATTTATTTACTTCCTATTTACTTTAAGAAAAAATTTTTGAAATATTATCTACAATTTCATTTCAATATCATCACACTCAAATGTATGGAGCTCATGCATGTAGACTTTTAGCAAACTTGCAGAAGGAAATTTATAATTTTAAATAAACAAATTACAATTCTATGTTGAAAAATATAAATAAAAGTAATATAATTTTATAGGAAATGGAGGTGGAAAAGTATGAAAAGTAAAGTTGCACTTATGTGGATTCTTACTGTAATTTGTTTAATTTTAACGATTGTTTTTTGGTTTTTAATGAATAAAACTGAAGTAAATTATGAAGAAGTTACAGCAACTGTTATTAATACTTCCACGAAAGAAGTTGTAAATAAAAAAACAAAAAATAGAACAACATTTTATGAAGTTAAAGTAGAATATAATGGAAAAGAATATGAATTGCAAAATGTTCATGGACTTTCTGGATATTATGAAGGTAAAAGTGTAAAAGCATTACTTGCTAATGATAGGCTATATGCAAATGTAGAGGGAATAAAATCTACTTCACCTGTTGCTATTGTTTATTTTGTCTTTTTGTTTGGAACTTTCGGAATGCTAATGTTGTCATCTATGTATATGTCTAAAATGAAGACAAACAAACAAGAACAATAGAAATGATTGAAAATAAAAATGGTAGGAGGAATAAACATGAAAAATAAGAAAGTTATTAGTGCAATTTGCATTTTGTTCATTATTGCATTAGGAATATTAGGATATATTGCACTAGGAGAAAAAAATAGTTCAAATGTAGGAAATACTAATAATGAACAGGAAGAAGTGAAAGGAAATTATGATATAGTAGAAGCTATGCAACATATTGAAGCAACAAATACTGTGGAAGAAATTAATGCTATTATAGGCTTTGAATCTACCACAGATGCTATGATTGGAAGTGATCCAATTTGGAAGTTTGATTCTAAGAATTGGATAAGTTTCAAATCTTATGGAAATGATGATATTACGATTCAAGCAACAATTGATAAAGAAAGCATAAAAAATGACAATATAACATTACCATCATCAAGCGATTTGCAAAAAGATTTAAATAATGGTTCATTCACTTATGAAGAATTTGTACAAAAAATTGGTGGTGAAGGAATATTAACAAGTATATCAAAAAATTCTCTTAGTTATACATGGGTAGATAAAACAGGTCAAAGATTAGGAGCAACTTTTAACAATGAAAGTGGTAAATGTACAGTAGCAAGTTATAGATAATTATAAATAATTATAGAGGCAGATAAGTCATTATAAAGTGAATTATCTGTTTTTTATATAATTGTAACAAAATACAGTAATAGGGGGCAGAATATATGATAAATAGGTTGCTGATAGTACTTATAATTGTTATGAATGTTCTATTTTTTTTGAGTAGTGATAATGCTTAAGTTTTTAGTATGAAGATGACCATCATCCGCATTCCTGTAGGAATTCGAATGATGGCCATTTCCACAATACTAATTAGTTTTTGCTAAGGTATTTTAATATTCACCAGCAAAGAATCCATAAACAGAGAGTTCATGGTCCTTAAGCATAAATGCAATAAAGCTTCGACCTTTCAGATTGTTGAAAGGAACCAATTTGCCTCCACACAGATACTGGAATTTGGTAGAATTCTGCCGGAAAAAAATCATAGGCTTGGAGAACCCTGATGCACTCCCAACGTTGACATTTTCAATCCTGCTTTTTTGAATAAGCTCCTCAAGATATAGACGTGAAGCGTCATCAATGGGAATACCTTTTATACTCCGTGCTGTGCTTAAATCCTGAAATTTTTTAACGTCTTTTCTCATTAAATTTAATACCTCCAAATAAAAAATGTATGAAATACTTACAATTAATAGTATAACAGGGATGCGGCTATAAGTCAACAAAATACAGTGATTCAAATAAAATTTACATAAAACTACAATAAAATTGTTTTATTTTGAATACAATTTAAAGTATAAATTCTTTTAAATATTATAATAAAAAACATGAAAAAAATTACTTAGTCGAGATTATGTACTACATGAGAAATTAAAGCTTTAGATGTGATTTTCTCTATATATTTAAACTTAGAACTTTTTTTAGAATTCATATTGTTAATTGAACGCACAATAGACCATTTTACATTTGCCTCACTAGTATTGAATTTTTTTGCAACATATGGATAAATTTTCTTTTCAAGATTCTCATAAAGATAATCATCTTTATGTATGTAAGAATAACTAATTGCATGTATTAAATAATTTGTACCAGATAATTTAAAATCAAAATTTAAGTTATCTAGTATCTGATAAATTTTGTGGTGTAAATCATTTTCATTTATATTTGATATAAACTTTATAATACTTTTTTGTGTAGAAATGAAATCACTGCTTTCTGAAATGTATAAAATATGTTTTGAATTTTTACATTTTTCAGTTTTTTTACAAAGAATTATTTTGTTTTCTATCTTATTTAAGATAGAAGAGAGAGTATCTTTATTTTTTTCTGTCAAGAAAATTATATCAGGGTTAGAAAAATCGACTAAATTTGATAAATCTTTTTCAGAGGTTACAATTCCAATTAATTTTAAATTATTAAATTTTGAAAATACGTTATTACAGTATTTTGATATTAAATCTAAATTATTACTATAAATCATTAAATTATGCATATTAAAAACTCCTCCATTAATAAAACAATTCAGAAGGGCAAAAAGTGACAAAAATTTTTAAAAAAGGAAAAAAATATGAAAATATATTTCGATTCAGAAAAATTACTAAGTGAATATTCTAACATGATTTATCGCATAGCATCTGGATATTTTAATAATAAAGATGATATTGAAGATATCGCACAAGAAGTATATGTTAGATATATGAATTATGTTGAAGAAACAGGAGAGTTTAATAATTCGACATATGAAAGAAATTGGATAATTAGAGTTACTATAAATTTATGTACTAATGAAGTAAAATCAGCTAGGAAAAAATATAATGTTCCATTGAAAGATGAAGCACTTTATTGTTATGATATAGATACTAAAACTGATTTAGAAATAGCTATTAGTAAGTTGAAAGAAAAGTATAGAATAGTTTTCGAAATGTTTTATTTTGAAGATTTGAAAATATCAGAAATAAGTAAAGAACTAAAGATAACTGAATCTAGTGTTAAAACTAGATTGAAAAGAGCTAAAGCAAAATTAGAAAAACTTTTAAAGTCTGGAGGTGAATATAATGCAAGATTTTGAGGAAGAAATAAAAAAGATTAAAGAAAAAAGAAGCAAAATGGAGATGAGTGAAGAAGGAAAAGAGAAAATTAGAAAAATTATAGAAGCTAGAAATACTCGTTCCGAAAATGAAGTTATTAAATATGTTCCTAAAAGAAATAAAACATATATATTTGCTCAGAAGATTGCAGCTGTATTTATTTGTTGTTTAGTTTTATCAAGTTGTGCTTTTGCAGGAGAATGGAAAGATATTTTAACTAAGATTTTTTATGGTCAAGGTGCAAATATTGAGTATGCTGTTGATAATGGATATGTTCAAAATATAGATATGGATTATGTAGAAAGTAATGGTATAAAAATTAAGGCAGATTATTTTTATTTGGATGATTATTATATGTATATTGCTTTTGATGTAGTTGCAGAAGAGGAATTTGACGAGATAATATTATATGATTTTGAAATATTTGATGATAAAAATAATGTTATTTATTCTAATATGGATATGTTTCAAGATGTTTTTTTCCAATCACAAACAAAATTATTATATAAAAAAAATGCAATAGTATTAGGAAAATTATCTAAAATACAAAATGAATTCTATAATTGTAAGGATTTTAAAATAATTATAAGTGAAATTCAATTGATAAACGACGATAAAGATAGTTATATTTCTGGAATTTGGGACTTAAATACAAAAACGGATAATAATATTATTTTTAATCAAGAAGAAATAAATTATTATATAGACAGTAAAGATTCTATTGAAAATTGCGAAGTAAGTTATAAAAATTATATTTTAAATATTAATATAAAATTTAAAGAAAAATATATTGAAAAAATTAATATCAATAAAGAGAATATATATTTACAAGATGTTAATGGAAAAATTTATAATATTAATGAAGATTCAAAATTAAAAAATGATAAAATAATAGCAAACTTTTTTATAGAAGATAGTACTAATATAGAAAATCTAAAGTTAAATATAAGATATAATGATGAAATAATAATCTTTTGTTTAAAAGAAATTGGCAGTTAGGCTCAGAAAGCCTTTCTGCCAATTTTTTAGTACAGAGAATTTGTTTGGTACTATATCAAATTACAATATTCAAATTACATATTTATTAATTCCAAGTGTAATATGTAATTTTGAAATTTAAAATAGCGGGAGTTTTATTATAAGCTCTGAAATAATATGTTGCCGGATTCATTGCAATCCAATCCTGCTTATAAGTAGAGCCATCAGGATCCCCTGACATGGAAGCCTTTATTCCGCCATTATGCATAAGTGCAACGGCAAATTTTCCGCTTGTAATTACTTCGCCGTGTGGTCCTGTAACAGTAGTTTCATATGCAAGGTACCGGTCGGAAACATAGAACCTTATAGTATCATATGTACCGCCGTTCATCAAAGAGATATTTTCCTCATCCCACAAGAGCGGCATGATGTCATCTTCTGTGATCTCCTCGCCGGGTTGCACTTTGACCTCGATGGTATGTTTCTCAACTTCTGCCGTAGGATCGCTGATGTCAGGTGCTGCAGATTCTTCTGCAAAGGTAGTAGTTGAAAAAGTCATACACATAACTAGAGTTAAAAGTAATGCAAAAAAATTTGTTTTCATTATTATCCTCCTAAATAGGAAACCAAGGTTTACGTGTTCTTTTATTCTCTGCACTAAATTGTTGCCATTTAAAAAAGCTAGACTGTTCACGCTATTTGATAATGGCGTTTTTCAAAAAATACAATAATGTAATCTGTAAATTTTGAAAATAAATAATACTAAATAAAAGATAAAAAAGATAAAAAATATGTTATAAATTGTTTTAAAAAAAAGTGTAAAAGATTAAGACTGTATATAGTTGTTATAAAAATAACAATAAAAAATAGTAAATTGCGATAAATGTTTATATGATATTATACTTAATAATAAATTGTGAAAAATTGTCTTTTGTAAAAATAATGTATATCGACTTAGAATTAACTGAAAATACATATTAACAAAAAAATAGTAAAAAAATTCATCACTTTTCGTCACTTTTTGACACAAAGTTTTTTATTTATGGTATCCTAGATATGCTTTTTTTATAAGAAAATTAAGAAAAATATTAAAGAAAAAAGCAAAATTAAAATTATCGATTGTCGAAATTTGTATACAAAAATATGTTGAAAAAACGATTTACATATACTAATATAATAAAGATTTCGATAAAATTTATATTTGGAGGAGTACAGAAGATGAAATTACGAGAAAATTTTGGCAAAATTGAAATTTTAAAAATGGTGAAAGTTGGAGATATAGTTTGTTTACTAATTTCAATATTAGGAATAATTATATCGAATATTGAAATGATTCAAGCAATAAATTTAATAGGGGGAGTTAAATATATAATTTATAATATTATAATTTGCTTGATATTTGTTATTATAAATATTTTTAATTTCTTAAATAGGAGAGAAATAATAATTAATAAATTAAGAATTGAAATTTTAGAGGAAAATAATAGAAATTTAATAGAAGTTAATGATCATGCTAGATGTTTTAAGCATGATTTTAATAATATATTACAAGCAATAGATGGATATATTATTTTAGATGATATGAATTCTCTACAAAAATATTTTAAATCTTTATTAAAAGAGTGTAATCATATGAATGTAATAGATGTTTTAAATTATAAGATGCTAGATAATCCAGCAATTTATGGTGTTTTATTAAATAAATATAAAATTGCAGAAAAAAATGATATTAAAATGAATATTGATGTATTAATAAGTTGTGAGAAACTAAAGGAAAAATCTTATGTAATTTCAAGAATGCTTGGAATATTATTAGATAATGCATTAGAAGCAACAAATGAATGTGAAGAAAAAATAGTAAATGTTCAATTTGTAAAAGAAGATAAAAGAAATAAGCAACTAATAATAATTGAAAATACATATAAGGATAAAAATATTGATACAAAGAAAATTTTTGAAAAGAATTATACAACTAAAAAGAACAAGAAAAATTCAGGATTAGGATTATGGAAAATACATGATATATTAAAAAAAGATAATTCTTTAGATTTATTTACAACTAAAGATGATAATATGTTTAGACAAGAAATAGAAATATATGAATAGTAGACATATAGAAAGGTATTAATAGTTAATTTATTTTATTAAGATAAATATATTTTAATTTTACTAATTTTATATTACTAATAAAGTCTACACAAAAAATACAAAAAAGTATTGCAAAAAGTATTGCAATTTAAAGAAAAAGTTGGTATAATATCAGAGTTATAAAATAAATGCACATAGATGGAGTTTTAAATTGTGCTAAAAATAGTTGTTTAAAATGTTGAAATCTATGGAGGTAAAACAAATAAGGAGGAATTAAAAATGGCAGTAGTTGCAATGAAACAATTACTTGAAGCAGGTGTTCATTTCGGACATCAAACAAGAAGATGGGATCCTAAAATGGCTGAATATATATTCCAAGCTAGAAATGGAATCCATATAATTGATTTACAAAAAACATCAAAAAAATTAGACGAAGCTTATAAATTCGTTAAAGATCAAATTGAAGAAGGAAAAACAATACTTTTTGTAGGAACAAAAAAACAAGCACAAGAATGTATTAAAGAAGCAGCACAAAAATGTGATATGTACTATGTTGACCAAAGATGGTTAGGTGGTATGCTTACAAACTTCGGAACAATTCAAGGAAGAATTAAAAGATTAAAAGATTTAGAAACAATGGCTGAAGATGGTACTTTTGAAGTATTACCTAAAAAAGAAGTTAGTATTCTAAAAAATGAAATGGAAAAACTAGAAAAAAATCTTGGTGGAATTAAAGAAATGAAAGAAATGCCAGGAGTTATGTTTGTAGTAGATCCTAAAAAAGAAAGAATAGCAATATTAGAAGCTAGAAAATTAGGAATACCAGTTGTTGGTTTAGTTGATACAAACTGTAATCCAGAAGATGTTGACTATGCTATACCAGGAAATGATGATGCTATAAGAGCAGTTAAATTAATAGCTGATGTTATGGCTAATGCTGTTATAGAAGGAAAACAAGGTGAGGATTCTACAGTATCTTCTGAAATGGAAGAAATAGCAGATTCTGAAGAAGCTACAGATATGGAAACAGTAGTAAACGAAGAAGAAAAAGTTGAAGAATAATTTAAAACGAACAAATAAAAGGGCGTTATTACATAGTGTATTTGCGCCCTAATTTTAAATAATAGGAGGTAGCAAAATGATAACTGCAGAATTAGTAAAAAACTTGAGAGAAAAAACTGGTGCAGGAATGATGGACTGCAAAAAAGTTTTAACAGAAACAGATGGAGATATGG